>JANQPS010000858.1 GCA_028285365.1 Thermoanaerobaculia bacterium
GCGAAGTCCGCAGCGGACGTGTACTTCGAGAACAGCGGCTTGCAGACCTCGTTGACCTTCTTGTCGGTGGACTGCGCGGAGAGAATCGTCGCAATCAGCAGCTGAAGAGGATTGTCGTGGTCCAACTCGCAGTCGGCATCCGGGTAGAGGCTCTCGAGAGCCAGCACCAACGACTCGACGGACTGAGTGGTGGCCGACTCGAATCGTCCCTCCCGCGAATTACCCCGCGGTTTCGACGAGCCAGCTCGTTTGGGACTCTTGCGCGCTGCCATGACGGTGGATCCTAGTCGACTGTCAGGTCTGCAGTGGTTCCGAAGCTCGAGGACGATCAAGGACCGTATCTGCACCGGCAGCGTGCTTGGCGGCTTGAGGCGAAGTCGACTAGCGCTTGCGTTTTCCGGATGGCCGGGAGCGTGTCCGCCGTTTGCCTCCGGCGATGGCGCGTTTGGTCTTCTTGCCATCGAGGCGACTGCGCTCGCGGCGCCGCTCGGCGACCTCTCCTGCCTCCTGGCTCAACTTCAGGTAGCTCTCGAATCGACTGGCGTCGAGCGTGCCCCCGCCCAGGGCTTCGGCAATCGCGCATCCCGGCTCGGAGGTATGGGTGCAGTTGCGAAACCGACAGTTGCCCGCAAGTTGGACGATGTCGTCGAACGTGTCGTCGAGCTCCTCGCTCGCATCCCAGAGGCTCAGCTCGCGCATGCCGGGGTTGTCGACGAGGAGGGCTCCCGAAGGCATCCGCAGGAGTTGACGGTGACTCGTCGTGTGTCGGCCACGGAGATCAGACTGGCGTACCCCTCCGGTCTTCATGACCTCACCACCGAAGAGCCGATTCGCGAGGGACGACTTGCCGACTCCGGAAGATCCGACGAGCGCAACGGTGAGGCCGGGTCGCAGGAGATCGTCGACGTCGTCGATACCTTCGCCGGAGAGAGTGCTCGTCGGGATGACTCGGAGGTCGGGTGCGACGGTGCGGATCTCGGCCAAGGCGTGCTCCGCGGAATCGACCAGGTCGAGCTTGTTGAGAAGCAGCACGACGTCTGCGCCGCCGCTCCGGGCGGTCACGAGATAGCGCTCGAGGCGCCGCGCATTGAGGTCTCCCTCGAAGCTGGTCGTCAGCAGGAGGAGATCGAGGTTGGCTACGAGAACCTGTTCGTCGGTTCGGTTCCCGGTCGCCTTGCGAGAGAAGAGACTGCGCCGCGGAAGGACCGCGGTGATCCAGTCTCCCTCAGCGGCCGGGCTCGCCGGGATGAGCACCCAGTCCCCGACTGTGGGTACGGGATCGGTGGTGTCGCTCCGAAAGAACCTCGCGGGAACCCGAACCTCGTAGGTTCCCGCCCCGGTGGCGACTGTGAGTACTCCCCTGAGGACGACGATCACGCGTGCCGGCTGGTGTTTCGTCGCGTCGTGACCTTCACGGGTGTCGATCGTGGTCTGCCAGTGTTCGTCCCAGCCCCAGTCAGCGAGAGCTGGAGATGACGTGCCTTCGGTAGGGCTCACTGGTGAACGAACTCGTTGGCTGGGGCGTTCATGTATCGACGGAGGCAGGCGGGGCCAGGGATTGGATGGAGGAGGGCAGAGCTCCAACGCGCCCGGAGCGCGCGAGTCGTCGAGCACCTCGGCGCTGGGTCAATTACCCGGCAACGCGCGAATGTCGCCCGAACTCGCAAACGTTCCGCTCGGGTTACTGTAGCTCGCCGTGGCGCCGGTGACACGATCGATGACGGTGAGCTCGAACGCCACGTTGCTCAGCGAGGCGAAGTAGACCCAGTGCCAACCATTGATCGCCCGGCCGTCGAGGACCTTGACGAAGAGCTCTACGTTCGAGGGGTCGAAGAACCACGCATAGCCGGATGATTCTGACCATGACTGACCGCGCCCGATGCCCGTGGCGCCGTCGAAGTCACTCCAGGTGGTCACGATCTCGAAGCGGCCTTCGGGGCCGAGACACAGCGAGTCTGCGTCGCAAGGTCCTGGATTCGGAGTCGTGATCGAAGCGCTCGGCAACGGCAGGGCCAGCCAGTCGCTGGGTGGCGGCTCGAGAGCTCGTGAGCGGGCTCCAGGCGCTTCGGGGAACGCGGAAGTGTCGCCGACCGATGCGAACTCGCCAGCCGGATTCCAATAGGTTTTGCTCACGCCGGTCGCCTTGTCGGTGATCGTGAGCTCGAACTCGACGTTGGTGAGCGAACCGTAGTAGATCCAGAAGCTGTTGTTGATGGCTCGACCGTCGAGCACCTTGACGACCAGCTCAGCACTGTCCTGCGTGAAGAACCAGAAGAGGCCGGTGCCGTCGGACAAGGGGATTGCCGTCCCGTCGCCGCTCGTGCCCTCGAAGTCAGACCAGCTGACCTCGACCTCGAATCGATCCTCTGCAAGACAGAGGATGACCGTCGATCCGCAGGCCGGCCTGGCGAGCGACAGCGTGGTCGCCATGAGGGTGGTGGGAAGTGAGCCGTCTTCGGCTTCCCAGGCGATGGCGAGAGTGCCGGCTTCGTCGAGCTGGATCTTCGGAGCCACTGGACTGGAGCTCTCGAGCATCAAGGTGGGGATCTGCAGCTCCGTCCATGCGCCATCCAGAAGAGCGTCGCTCGAGAACCGACCCGCGAGCTCCCGAGCAGCTTGGGAGGACGATTCGGCGAACGGTAGCTCCGGGACCAGCTGGGTCCAGACGACAGCGAGGTCGCCAGCCTGATTGATCGCGATTCGAGGCGCCTCGGTTTGCCGCGCGCGGGCCGGGCTGATTCGTGTGCTCGGTCCTTCGGGCTTCAAGTTCTGGTCGAGATGACGCGCTCTGACCAACGAGCCTTCATCGTCGTGGTCGCTCAGCCAAACCGCCACGAAGCCTCCGTCGGGACGCCTTGCAACGTCGACATCGCGAGCCGTGTCGGTGTCACTGAGCCGGACGATCGTCTCCTCGTCGAACCCTTGCTCGCCGACTAGCGCCGCGAACACTCCTGAGGTCGACTCGGCGCTCGAGAGCTGTTGCTCCTCCCACACGGCGAACATCGCGGTGTCCTCGTTGGTCCCGAGTAGTTCGCGGGCGACTACGGATGAGGAGCGCCCGAGCTGGAAGATCGGGCTCGAGGGTACGCCGGCGTCGTCGACCCGGCGAGCGCCGAGGATTTCGTCTTCCGACCATAGGAACCAGTTGGCACCAGGTCCAGCCTGGGCGATGGCCAGCGCGGACGGATTGGCGTGGGCGACGGTGAACTCGTCCCCCGGAGGGTCTCGAGGGTCGGGCGCGGCGCTCAGGAAGCGACCGCTGATCGCCGGACCCTGGGAGGGCTCTGACGGAGTGGGGCTCTGGGAGGCACCGGACCAGCCGACCAGTAGACGTCCTTCCGGGCTCCGGGTCGTCGAGGGCGTCAGCAGTGACGGACGGGGGCGGCTCCCAAGGAGCACTCGGGGGGCCACTGAGCCATTGAGGTCAATGGACTGGAGGGAGCGGGCGTCGTCGTCCAGGTGCTCGGTCCAGGTCAGTGTGACCCGGTCGTCCGGGCCGTGCAGGAGGTTGGAGTCGCTGGCCCGGTCGCTGATCCGAACCGTCTGGGGAGTGCCGGCTGGAGCTGCGATGAACAGGTTGTCCATCGAAAAGCGATTGGCGAGCGACGCGAAGTCCAGCGTCAAGCTCATGAAGCCATCGGACGACGCCACAGAGATCCAGGTCCCCGAGAACGATCCCTCGATTGCCGAGGTCGAGAAGTAGCTTTCTGCGATCACCCGCTCCAGTGCGTCGTAGGTCCGGACTCGGATGGCGTCCTGTTGAGCCTGACGGCGGCTGAGAGAAATTCCGAAGATCACCTGGGAGACCTTGTTGTCGAAGTCAAGCCGAAGCTCGCCGCCGGTCGGGCCTTCGATACCTGGTTCCTGAACGAACGGAGAGTCTCCGGGACCGCCGCGAATCATTGCCGCTGGGGAAGACTCGCCACCGATCTCGAAACCAAACGTCAACCTCGGAATGGGGACGCCGTTCAGAGTCTCGAGCACGAGGCCATCGATCGACGACACCTCAGAGAACTCGACTTCTTCGAAGGTGATCGAGAGCTGAGCGCTGGCGAAGGTGACGAAGCCCAGATGCAGCAAGCAGACGCAGAGGCCCGTCAACGGCCTGCCGATGCGTTTTTGTGCTCGCTCGTTGCTGGGGTGAGGAGAGTGATCGTGGAGCTTCATTGATGCTTTGACAGCATATTCGATGCTCGGGTTCCGCTCAACCTGACGCGCCGAAGCGCTTCGATGAGCTTGGACGAGTGTGCTGCTCGGTCTCAGAGGCCGTCGAGCGGCGCTTCGACTTCACCGGAGGCGCCGCTGACGCGATCGCAGTTTGTCGAGCGCGAGTGCCAGTGGAGCCGATCGATCAGCCGTCGGACGTCGGAGCCCTGGCGAATGTGGTCTTTGGGCGTATGAGCTCTACTGAATCAGGGAAATCAGAGGTATCGGACGCCTTGCCATGGGTGGAGCCGGACAGAGCCTTCCAAGGTGCAGCGAACTCTGAAACCGCCAGCAAGGAGGTGTCGTAGGATCAACTCGATCATGACGAATCCTGCAAGCACCATCCGAGGCAAGGTAGGCGGCTTCCTCTATCTGGTCGTCATTGGGGTGAGTCTCCTGATTGCCGGGATGTACTCGGCCCTCATCGCGGTAGGACTGAAGCTGCCCTCGGCTGACCAGTTGTGGCCGATCTTCCCGATCTGGGGAGGATCTCTCTTCGTCTTGGGCTACATGCTCAATACCCGCAACTTCGGCCTGGTGCTGCCCGGGTCTGCGGCGATCATGACGGGTCTCTTCTTTCTGCCGTTCTCGATCGGTTTCTGGTCCTGGGACCTCATGCAGCGTCTGTGGCCGGTCTTTCCGCTCATCGGAGGCCTGGCGTTTTTTGTGATGTGGCTAGCTGCTTTCGCAAAACATGCCGGCCTGCTCGTTCCGGCGGGGCTGGGAATTGCGACCGGCATCGTCGGTCTCAGTTTCACGATGACCCCGCTCAGCGAGCTCGTGACGACGATTGGTTGGCCAGTGTTCGTGCTGGCCGCCGGCTCGATCCTGGTTCTGACCGCCATCTTGACTGCGGTTCTGAAGTCGGTTCGACTCCTTCTCAAGCTGACCTGACTCTGGGCTCTCGGCTCGGGTGATATCCGGGCGAATCCAGTAACGAAGCTTGCAGCGAAGCGGTGGGAAGGCACGCGGCCCGAGCGCTGCGCCTCGTCCCCTGAGGTGGCTTCGCTGCCGCGTGCTCTGGTAGACATAGAACCGCTGGTCTTCGC
>JANQPS010000886.1 GCA_028285365.1 Thermoanaerobaculia bacterium
CGGTCGAACTTCTCGCCCAGCGCCCGAAAGAGCTCCTGGCCCTCCATCCGAGCCAGGCTGACGCCCAGGCAGTAGTGAATACCCGAGCCGAACGAGAGATGGGGGTTCGGCTGACGCCCGATGTCGAAGCGATCGGGCTCCTCGAATCTGGCCGGGTCTCGGTTGGCCGCGGCGATGAACCAACGCACCCGATCACCTTTGCGAATGGTCTTGCCAGCGATCTCGACGTCCTCCGCTGCCACTCGCTGTGTCGACGAGACCGGCGGGTCGTAGCGCAGGCACTCTTCTGTTGCTGATCTGGCCATTCCTTCCGGATCGTCTCGGAGACGTCGCCACTGCTCCGGGTGACGAATGAGCGCCAGCATGCCGTTGGCAATGAGGTTCATGGTCGTTTCGTGACCGGCGAACAGCAGCAGCCCCGTGTTGACCAGCACCTGAAAGCGGGTGAAGACACCCTCACGCTCTCCTCGAGCGAGCATGGAGATGAGGTCGTTGCCAGGATTCTTGATCCGCTCCTCCACCAGTGGAGCTGCGTACTCCAGAATCCCGCGCATTCCCTCGCTGAGCGGACGGAGCCGATAGCTCTCGCCGCGATTCATGTAGAGGATGCTGTCTGCGAGCTCGCGCAACGTGTCGCGATCCTCGTAGGGCACGTCCATCAAGCGAGCGATCACCCGCACCGGCAGCGGCGCCGCGAGATCGTTCAGGACTTCCATCCGGCCAGCGGGCTGCAACTCGTCGAGAATCTCCCGCACGACGTCACGCACGAAAGGCCGCCACTCCTCCATGGCGACCGGAGAGAAGAACGAGTGGACCAGGCGCCTCATGTCGAGGTGTTCTGGACGGTCTTTCTCGACGAGCTGGTCCGAACGGAACTTCTTGACCTCGTCGAACAGCGGCTCGTCACCTCTGTCGATCGGGGGATACGTGGGCACACCTGCATTCTTGGCGACCGCAGACGAGAACAGCTCATGGTGACGGAGCACCCAGACGACCTCTTGATAGCCGGTGATCACCCAGAGCTGAAACTGTTCGTTCCAGTGAACAGGGTCGGAGGCGCGCAACTCGCCGAGGTACGTGTAGGGATCTGCAATCGTTGCGGGGGCAAACAGGTCGTCCTGGTGGCTTGGTGACGCGGACATTTGCAGCCTTGCGCTTTCGTGTCGTTTCAACCGAGATCGTGCCGTCGGGCCAAAGCCAGGAGCCGTTGACTCGGCCGTTTGACAGTATTAGTATCACAGCGAACTATGAACGTTCAACAAACGGATTGCATCGAGCCGTTGATGGCACTCGGCTTCACGGAGATGGAGGCGACGGTCTACGCCTACCTGATCGAGAACTCGCCGGCGACTGGCTACCGTGCCGCTCAGGATCTGGACAAACCGATCGCCAACACCTACAAGGCGATCAAGTCTCTCCAGCACAAAGGCGCAGTGATCGCCGACGACACGGGAACCAAGCTCTGTCGAGCCGTCCCCTATTCGGAGGTCCTGACTTCGCTCGAGTCGGCGTTCGATCGGTGGCGATCGAAAGCCTCGACGGCCCTGTCGCGACTGCAGCCGGTCGCGGACGACGAAGGCGTCTACAGCCTGGGATCTCGACAACAGGTTCTCGACAGGGTCCGTACGATGTTGGGCCGCGCCGAAGACGCAATCCTGCTCGACGCCTTCCCGGGACCTCTCGAGGCGATCGCGCACGACGTCGTAGAGGCGACCAGACGCGGCGTCACTGTGACGAGTCAGATCTACGGTCCCACCGAGCTCGAGGACGTCGAGTTCGTTCTGAACGCTCACGCCGAGGAGCTTCGGCGGTGGCCTGGAGATTGGCTGAACCTGGTCTGCGACGGCAGTGAACTCCTGCTCGCCTTCATGCCATCTGAAGGAGACGGCGTACACCAGGCTCTATGGAGCCGCAGCCCCTTCTTGTGTTGGGCGTATCAAAGCGCCCTGGCCGGCGAGATCCTGGCGGCACGGCTGGAACAACTGCTCGAGAGAGGGGCCAGCACCGCGGAGATGACCGAGACCATTGCCCGCTTTTCCCGACTCAAGGCTCATGAGTCGGTTGGCTACAAGTCGCTTGCTGAGAGGTTCCAGTCATGAACGAGCGCACGCGAGTCGAGCGCAAGACGACCACGTCGATCACACAGGCCAAGGGAGAGACCAAACTGTCTCTCAGCACGGCCTACGATGCCTGGATGGGAGCACTCGTGGACGAATTCGTCGACGCGATCCTCGTGGGCGATTCGCTGGCCGTCGTCGTTCAGGGATACGACACCACGCTCCCGGTCACCTTGGATGAGATCGTCTACCACACGCAGATGGTGGTCCGGGGTACGCAGCGCGCGCTCATCATCGCCGACCTGCCCTTCTTGTCCTACGAGACCGGAAGAGACGACGCGATTCGCTCGGCCGGTCGCTGCATCAAGGAGGGCGGCGCACAGGCCGTGAAGTTAGAGGGAGGTCGCTCGGTGGCCGAGACCGTGGCGAGCCTGACAGCCGCAGGAATTCCCGTCGTCGGTCATCTCGGCGTTCAGCCTCAGGCCATTCATACGCTCGGCAGCCTGGAGCCACGAGACGATGAAGAGGCCGCCAGCAACCTGCTAGCCGACGCGAAGGCTCTCGAGCAGGCCGGAATCTTCGCCCTGGTGCTCGAGCTCGTTCCAGCGTCCCTGGCCCGAAGCGTGACGCAGCAGCTCACCATCCCCACGATCGGCATCGGCTCCGGAGCGGACTGCGATGGCCAGATCCAGGTCTTCCACGACCTGTTTCAGTTGCGCGACTCACTCGCCGAGGGTCTCGCGACGCCCTTTTGTGATGCCGGCACTCTGATGCGCGACGCGTTGCGTCACTACGCAACATCTGTCCGCGGCGAGAGCTGAGTCTCTCGACGTCAGCAGCACAGCGCGATCAGCTAAGACGGCCTTCTCTGGCCTGATCTACGGAGCCTGGTGGCGCCACAGCAGACCACCAGCCACCGCGAGACCCAAGAGCGCAAGCACCTTTCGCAGTCCACTCGAGAACACCTTGCGAGCTGGCTGAGCCACCGCGACTCGCGCGTCGTCGACGACCGTCCAAGGGCCAGACCTCACGCCGTCGCCGACCGTGCGTACCGCGGCAGACTTGGACGGACTCGACCCGGACGTCGAGACCGACTGCTCGATGACTTCGGGCAACACGTCGCTCCACCAGGGTGAAGCTGACCGAGACTGGGAGTTCGACCGTTCCTTTCGACGAACCGAGAGCGGGTGATTCACCGGCACCGGCGGGATGACGAACTGCGTCGGTGGCGGAGGCGCCATCGGCACCTGGACTTCTCGATGGACGATCTCTGGAGGTATCGGCATGGACTGGACGGGCGGCTGCCAGGTGTACGGCTGAGCAGGCGGCGGCTGCCACATTGGAGCTTGGGAGCTCGCGATACCCGCTACGAGTAGACCCGCCACTGTTGCCGAGACGCAGAGCGCTAGCGATGTGCCATGGGTCTTCATGTGGATATCGGCGACGAAACCTGACGGTCGACAGTTGCGAGCCGACACCTCGTCAGTGTCCCTGTGCCATGCAATCGATGCGCCGCCAGAAACGGCTCGCGCCCATCAGCAGGCACACTTCACCACTTCACCACCATCTTGACACTGTTATATGACAGTGTTATATTGAAGCCATGGTCGATGCCCACTCAGACTCTCTCTGGCGCCTGGACGAGCTCACGGAGCACACCCGCCAGCTCCTAGCCACGCTCGGACCAGCCCAATCGAGCGCTCGCGTTCGCGAAGTCCCGGACTCGCGAACCATCCGCTACTACACGACTCTCGGGCTGGTCGATCGGCCCGCAGAGATGCGCGGGCGGACGGCCTTCTACGGGCCCCGTCATCTCCTCCAGATCCTGGCCATCAAGACCCTGCAGGCCCAAGGCCTGCAGCTCAGCAGGATTCAAGAACTCCTGCTCAACCGCAGCGAGGCCCAACTCGCGGCAACCGCCGGAGTCACCCTCGATCAGATCGAGTCGAGCTCAGCCGATCGGACGGGCGCTAGTGAACCGCAGATAAGAGAAAGCGTCGCGACTCGGCGTGACGAGGCCTTTTGGGCGGCCCGTTCGCGAACCGCCGCATCTGCAGAAACGGCGCCCATGGCTCTGGCATCAGGGCCAGCACCGGCACCGGAACAGGGAAGCGGTGAAGCCACAGCCCTTAGCGACCAGGCCGCGCTCCATTCGGTCACTCTCGCACCCGATGTGACGGTGATCTACCACGGATGTCGCGTACCAGAACAGCACCACGACGAGCTTCGCAGTGCGGCCGACGCCCTACTCGAAGTCCTGAACAAATATCGGCTCAGTTCCGGCGAAAAACCAGGAGACGACCCATCATGAACCCACTCCCACTCCTCGAAGAGAGCGCGATCTCGACGTCACCAGTCGCAGCACGAGGGTTCGGCGCTCTCGAGACGTCGAGCGGAGCCCTCCCGCTGTCAGCCATGTCGGTCGCAATCGCGGTCGTCGACCTCGGCTACGAGACCCGTATCGAACAGACCTTCGTCAACGCTTATGACGAACCGTTGGAGGCTTCCTACGTCTTTCCGTTGCCGAGTCGAGCGGCAGTATCCGACTTCGAGCTGACGGTTGCTGGACGCACGGTCGCAGGTGTCCTCCAGGAGCGTGGCGAAGCCCGTCGCAACTATCAAGACGCCATCCGCGCCGGTAAACGAGCAGCGCTCGCCGAAGAGGATCGCTCATCCGTCTTCACGATGACGGTCGGCAACATCATGCCGGGCGAAGAGGCGCGCGTGATGCTGAAGCTCCGCGGGCTGGTCAGCACCTCCGGCACCGAAGCCGAGTTGCGGTTCCCGCTCGTCGTAGCACCCCGCTACTGCCCGGGACGCGCTCTCCCTGGCCCCAGCGTGGGTGACGGCACCAGCGTCGACACCGACGAGGTGCCGGACGCGTCCCGGATCTCGCCACCCGTTTTGCTCGAAGGGTTTCCGAACCCTGTCGCTCTCTCGCTCAGCGTCGACGTCACGTCGGGCCAGCTCTCCTTCACCGACTTCACCAGCAGCCTGCACGCTGTCTCCCAGTCCGCCGACGACAACGTCACGAAGATCACGGTCTATCCCGGAGAGAGATTGAATCGCGACTTCGTTCTCCGTTTCAAGGTCGCGGCAGAAGAGATCACGAGCAGTGTCGCTCTGGCCCACGACAAAACTGGTGACGAAGGCACCTTCATGCTGACCGTCGTGCCGTCATCGGCCGAAACCGCCGTCACCCGTCCCCGCGACATCGTCTTCGTCCTCGACCGCTCGGGAAGCATGTCCGGATGGAAGATGGTCTGCGCACGGCGAGCCATCGCACGAATGGTCGAGACGTTGACCGAGCGCGACCGCTTCCGGGTCGTCGCCTTCGACACCCAGGTCGAAACGCCACCGGGTCACGAGTCTGGTCTCTCAAACGCCACCGACAGCCAGCGCTTCGCCGCCGAGCAATGGCTCGGACGTGTCGACGCACGCGGCGGCACCCAGATGCGCGAGCCCATCACCAGCGCCGTCAACCTGCTCGCGCAGAGCCCGGACGAACGTGACCGAGTCCTGGTGCTGGTCACCGACGGTCAAGTGTCCAACGAGCAGAACATCCTCGACTCGATCGGCGCCAGCCTGCACCGCGTCCGGGTGTTCACCCTCGGCATCGACCGTGCCGTCAACGAAGGGTTCCTCACTCGCCTCGCGTCGGCGGGTGGCGGAGCCTGTGAGCTCGTCGAGAGCGAAGAGCGCCTCAACGCGGTCATGGACCGCATTCACCGACAGATCGGCACACCCGTCCTCAGCGATCTCAGCGTCAGTACGCAAGGTGCAGAGCTGGTCTCGGACACTCTCGCACCTTCGAGGGTGCCAGGCCTCTTTGCCGGAGCCCCGCTACGGATCTTTGGTCGCTTCTCGGGCACCCATGAGGCACGACTTCCGCAGGTCGTCTTGTCTGGACTGGACTTGGCCGGCAACCGCTGGCAAACCACCGTCGTCCCGAAGTCGACAGACGCCGGACCGCTCGTGAGCGCTCTGTGGGCACGCGCGTCCATTCGCGAGCTAGAAGACCAGTACGACAGCGGTCGCTTCGCGGATGCTGCTCAACTCCAGCGAGACATCGTCGATCGTTCGCTGCGTTTCGGAGTTCTCAGTCGCTTCACCGCTTTTGTCGCGACAGATGACGAAGTCGTCAACGAGGGCGGCAGGAACGTCCGCGCGATGCAGCCAGTCGAACGGCCTGACGGTTGGGTCCTGAACCAGGCCCGCGCGTCACTCGCTCCAGCGGTCGGATCCCTGGAGGACACCAAGGAGTGTCTGTACTCACTCGACATCGCCGCGCCGCCCCAAGACAACTTCTTCACCCCAGCACCCAGTGCGCCGGCCCCGAAGCCCAGAGCAAGTGTGACGCCAAGGGCACCCGCCATGCGCCTCGAGCGAGCACTCGGCGATGCCAAGAACTCGAACAACGCCTCGAGACTACAGACGCCATCGACCTCTCCCGATCAAACCGTCCGCAAGCAGATCAAGGCCCGCAGCAAGCGGCTCCTCGCAGCTCTCGAAGCAGAAGCACATTCTGGAGCGAGCCGGGATCTCACGCGCAAGTTGGTTGATCAGCTCCAGGAGATCCATAGCCTGGTCACCGGGATCCACGACTTCGCTTCACCAGGAGAAATCGACAACCTGAAGAAGCTGATCACGAAGCTCGAGTCTCGCACTCGAAGCTCGAATTCGGCCGAGAGGCGGATCATGGGTCTCCTCGACCCCATCCTGAAGACCGACGCCCTTGCCTACCGCCTCTGGCAGGCGCTCGAGCCGATCCTGAGACGCATCGTCATGTCCGTCCCCGACGACCCGAATCCGACGAAGCCCTCGCCCGAGCGCGGCGAGGTGGAGTCCGGACGCCTCGTCAAGCTCGAGTGCAAAGTCCTCGTCACCCGCTACGGCCAGGCCCTCGAGTCCGGCGGCACCACGAGGCTCGTCAAAGAGCTAGCGCGCGACCGGGCCACGCTGACTGGGCTGCTCGATCGGCTGCACCAAAGCGACGTGTCCGCGTCGGAACGCAGCGAGCTCGGCCACAAGATCGCGGATCTCAGGCAGCATCCTGCCGATACCGCTGCCGCCGTGGGTCTGTGGCAGACCCTCGAGCCGGTCTTGCGGAGAGTCTCTGCAACGAGCCCCTAAGGGTGAGGTGATCCGTCTTGAACGAGAAACACAACGTCGTGATCGTGGAGTCGATCGAAAGGCTAGACACCACCGCCGCAACTGCGTTCGAAGCGACTTTGCGAGAAGCGCTCGAGGACGGGTCGAACCTGCTCGTTCTCGACCTCGGGTCGACTACCTCAGCGACGCGGGAGTCCGATTGATCGTCGACTACGCCAAGACGTTGCGTCGAGCAGGCGGCTCAATGGTCATTCAGACGTCCGACCAGAGTGTTCTCGCAACCATGGAGTTAGCGGGCTTCGGACGCGTGGCTGGCCTTGCCGCCACACGCACCGAGGCTCTCGATGTCGTCAGTGGGCGCGCGCCCGACAAGATCTAGACCTGGTTGAAGCGGCGTTGGCAAGGAGCGTAAAGCGGTGGCTCTGAGGAATCGATCCAGCCTTTGGCGGATCATCGCGGCACTCCTGATCATCGGGATCCTCACCGGGCTTTCGCGCTTGGCCTTCCACGCAATCGTGGAGTTTGTTCGCATCGATGACTGTCTCGACGCAGGCGGAAGCTACAACTACGACACAGGCAAGTGTCTACATCCGTCGCGGCCCGATCCATAGACAGATCTAGCGCGAGAAGGTCGATCGGACGCTGTCAGCGGCTTCGTCGACCTTTCGTGATCTCTTCGAGCATCTCGATGGCGTCATCAGTTATCGGCCCGACCCAGTGATGAGTGGCCACCCCGTTCACGACCAGAAATGTCTCCGGCAGGCCACGGATCTTCATCTGGTCGAACCACAGATGATCCCAATCAGAGACGATCCCTCTATACGGGTTCCCGTGCCTCTTCAACCACGCAGCAACGTTGACGGCCTCGTCACGAACGATCACTCCGAGAACGTCGACGCCAACCTTCTCGGAGAGAGTACGCAGCTGCCCCATCTCCTCCTCGCACGGCCGACACCAGGTCGCAAAAAAGTTGACGACATGAACCTCATCGGCAGCTAGAGATTCGATCGTCCAGCCGTCGACACCTGAATCCGCCATGGCCGGAAGGTCATCGCTCGGCAGCGCAACATTCACCACATTCCAGACGAAGCGCTCGAGAGCACGCTCCTCTTGGAGACCACTGTGGATCGACAGAACCAAAAGAAGACTGCAGACAACGGACATCTTGAACCGCCTCCCTCGATCTCGCGTCAAGCTCCTCCAAAGACTCCTACGAGTCGACGAGGGCAAACATCACGTCGCGATCACCAGAACGGGCGGCTACGCGCTCGAAACCGAGCACGCGAGCCGCTCCTACTGAGGTCAGCTGGCGATCACGGCAGCCAGACGATCGGCCACACCCACGGTCTCTTGAAGGAGTAGAGAGTTCCGTTGTTCTGGGATCCGGTCGCGAGGATTCTCTGGGTGGTCACCGACAGAAAGAGTCCGACAGCTTCCCCCGAGGCCCCCTGCGACGAGACGAAGCGGGTACCGGGCGTCCAACTGCCGTCCTCGTGAGTGAAACGGTGAATGGCGCCGTTGTTGAAGTTCGCTCTGCCAGGAAACGTCTCTGCGTAGTCCGCAACGTAGATCTCGTCGTCGTCGATCTCGACGTCGAAGCCAAAAGAGTCCGCGCCCCAAGCTGATGGCGAGGTGAGGGTCTGCTCGAGCTGATAGAGATCGAGGACCCCCTGACGGCGATAGACGGCGACCTCGCCAGTGCCGTCAAAAGGCATACCGACCGCCAGTAGGTCATCGTCCATGGAGAGCGCTAGCCCCGCGCTAGGGAGAGTGATCGCCTGATGGAACTGCCAGTTGCCGGGTCCGTATCGGCGGTAAACAACGAGCCAGGCCTGATGCGCGCTAGTACCGCTCTCCAGGGCGTAGGCTACGGCCCAGTCGCCGTCGATCGTTGCCGTCAGGCCGGTGTGGGACTGCGCCAACCCGAGCTGCATCGTCGCGACGTGCTGAAAGCCCGAGCCGTTGTACTCGTAGATGCGCGCTCCCCATGACGAGTCTGCGTCGTAGCCCACTGCGACGCGCGTCTGGTTCGCGAAGGCCAAACTCGTGACCCGTCCTGGAATGCCAGTGATCAACGTCGACCACTGATTCGGCTGATGGTGATGGAACCGCGCTCGAATCTCCCACGTCGAACGGGTGCCGGGTTTCAGTCGTGCGTAGGCCGCCCGCGTTCCGTCGATGGCGACGGCAGGGATACCTCCAACCAACCCGCCCGCCGAGTTCTCGTTGATACGAAAGTCGAGATTCCAAGAATCGTCGGAGGGGTCGTACGACAACATGTCGATCGCGTACTTCCCAGCCAGGATGGCGCGATGCCCATGCGCCGCAATCCCCATGTGATTGGCGCCTGATGCCGAGTGAAACGCCTGCTTGAAGGTCTCGGTCCAGTCGGCGGATTGCGCAGACCCCGCCAGAAGTGCCGTAGCGAGTGCAATAGAGAAGCGAGCGCGTCGCACACAGCCTGCCGTTTGCCGGCCGACCGCGCGCGACTCCCCATAAAACGTCTTCAGATACGTCCTGAACATGTGAGATCCCCCCCAGAATCAATTCGTCATCGATCTCGCATCGAGGGCGCAACCAAAGCGTCTACCTCGAGTCGAGCCGTGGTGTCCGACTCCCGTGACAGGCGGAGAGCCGCCGCTCTTGTCCCCACTCAGAACAACGCAACCTCGGGGACGAATCGCACTGGAGCTCCTCAGCACGTCACCCGCGCCAAGTCCGAGAAACGCGGAGCGTGCAGATGAGGCCAGCGGAGCAGGTCAGTGCCGATACGCTCACTGGCAAATGGAAGCAAACAGGATCCGTGCCGCGATTCGAGAGTTCCTCGATCTCGTCGGCAACGGGATTAGGAGCGTCTCCGAAAACGAGGCCCGCCTCCCCCACTTGCTCGATCGCCTGGCTCTCGCTCAGAACTCAGCTCAATCCGAGCTCGACGAGTCAGTGCACCCTGAGCCACCTCACCGTGACAAAGAAGCGCTCCGTGACCTCGTGACTCGACGCTTCCCGAACTACGGCTACTACAACACCGCAGAGACCATCACCGAAGCGATTGGTGAGTCAGGATGCACCATAGGTGATGGGATCGACGATCTCGTCGATATCTACACGGAACTCCTGGACGTCGAGTGGCGTTGGGTCCATACGAGCGAGTCAGATGCCCTTTGGCACTTCCGGTTCGGCTTCAGGTGCCACTGGGGCACTCACCTCCGCAGTCTGCAGCTCTACCTGCATGCGCTCAGAGCGGACGCCGAATCACCCTCTCGTCTCTAAGGTCGTCACCACTCGGTTCACCGCCCCCGAACTAACAAGGGGGTGCCAGAGAACGGAGCTACCGATCACGACGACTCTCGGAAGGCCTCCCGGCAGAGCCGTCGACACATGAGATGCAAGATAATCGAGCCGCTGATCGTCCATTGAGTCTTCCCTTTTCATCGGGTCGGCGTAGCGGTCTCCGCCACTGGACCAGTCACCGCTCGGTTGGCGCACCTGCGCTGAACCAGACTCGGATTCCACCAGGAAACACCGCCATGTCGCCGGCTTCGACCGGCGAGGCTTCCCGAAGCAGGCGCCCATTCAGCTCGACGCCGTTCACGGACCACGACGCGTCGAGCACGAGCTCTGCCTCACTCCTGCTGAGGCGAGCATGTCTCCGCTGGACAAATGGGCTCTCGATGACGACATCGCAACCCCGATAACGCCCGAAGAGCAGTTCGTCCTGATCGACCAGCTTCCAGATGGCCGCCCCTTCGAGTGGTTGGACCCAGAGGCGGTCGACGACGCCGGAATCTCCCACGATGATTGCCGTCTGGGGCACCGGAGGAAACGGGACCCGGACGTGATCCGCCATGCCACAGGGCAGGTAGTCCTCCGGCAGCGGAAAGTCGGCTTGTGCATAGATGAGCCCCGTCGGGTGCGTGACTTGGAGCATGTGCTTGAACCACTCCACATACTCGAGGTCCGGCTGACGCGTCACCGACAGCATGCAGGGGAAGCTCTTCTCGAAACGGTCTGCCATCTCCTCGGCCTCGAGCTCGTAGCAGCTGCCCCACTCGAAACACACGGGACCCTGACCCGAGGTGTAGGTTGGCCTCTCTTCCATGCCTGCAAACGTCTGGTACAACGCGATCGACCGTGGAGGGTCGATCGTGGCTCCATCGCGACCGAAGAAACACTGCGCAGGGGCAATCGTGCAGCGCCAATATCCTCCCGAGGGAGACAACGAGGGTGCCACACGCAGGCGCTCGAAGCCTCGCCGGTGAAGCACCGTGACCATCTCGAGGAGTCGCCGGGGAGACCACTCCGGCCACAAGTCAGCTGTCATTGCGATCCTTCGGGAAGACTGTAGGTCGGCGACTCGAAGCCCATGCAACGACGAGTGTAGCTCCCGACGTAAATACACTGCGGATCCTTCGACTCTCAAAACCACCTTCCATGACGATTCGGCGGCGCAGGCCGCACTGCAACTGCCCATCACCATCAAGATCGACGTTCCGGTCAATCACACGGAAGCGCTCAGGGCCTCAATCGTCGCCGCCCTTGCGGAGCTGAACGAATTCCCCGAAGAGTTCCTTTCAGAAGACCAAAACAGCAGGCCCAGGCCGGAGCACCTCGGCTACGAGATCGGGCGCTACCTCGAAGCATTCCCGCGCGTCCAACTTCGCAGCGGATACGCGCTCGACTACTGCTTCTACAAGCGGATGCACGGTGGGCTGCCGCTCATCTTCACCAGGCGCATCGACGAACCGAGGCTTTCGGCCGACGAGCTTCTCAGGCCTGCCGAAAGACTCATACCTCCAAACCCGGCCGTGCTCATCGTTCCGGGACTCCTGAGGAGCCGGATCCCATTAAGATTCGAGCATCGCTCAGCGCTTGCCAAGCTCATTCGAAGCTACACGCTTGAGGCCGGCCAGGTAGAGAGCGATCGCTGCCTGCCGTCACCAGACACGGTCGAGGCGTTTATTCGAGACATTGCCAGGGCCCACGTTGAGGAATACCCCGCGCTTGGTCGGGGCCAGGACGTCCGGCTGGAGTCTCGCTCGATCAACGGCGCAGGTCTTGTCGTGGACGACCAGCTCGTACACCTCTACGCGTTCTCCGCGACGTAGTCAGTGCCCGGCTCCCATCGAGCCGGAGGCGGCTCCCACACGCTCTCAGTTACCGCACCAAGCGACGGCGACAGCTGGACGACAGGTGTCACTGCGATAGGACCTCGGTGACGACAGTTCCCCGAGCCCAATCGGACTCAGACTCGAGCGCGAGATCTGTTGCCTAGGCTCGGCAACAACGGATCGCGACGTGGACAAACCCGTTCGACTTGATCAGGCTACGCGGCCTGCGCGCACCGAAATCCGGTTTTGACGTCGCGATAGCTGGGGCGATTCCAGTGCGATTCGAGATCCGTAGGTTGGAAGACTCGTTGATCTAGGATCCTTCCCGCAGCACTTGCCGCTCGCCGGACGACGGTCCAGAGCGATCGATCGATGAACTCAATCTGTAGTCGTCGCGGTACCAGTCGGTGACCCATTCCCAGACGTGTCCCGCCATGTCGTACAGACCAAAACCGTTCGCGCCGTAGCTCTTGACCGGCGCGGTGCCGGGCGCACAAACTCGAACTGTGAGCGCCGTTGGACGCACCGGATTCGCAGGACGGCGGCTCGTTTTCCCAAGGGAACCTGACATCGGCTACGCCAAGACGTTGCGTCGAGAGGCGGCTCATTGGTCATCCAGACGTTCGACCCGAGTGTTCTCGCTACCATGGAGTTCTCTGGCTTCGGACGCCTGGCTGGCCTTGCCGCCACACGCGCCGAGGCCGTGGTTCTCATCGAGCGCTGGCACGACTACTTGTGACTATCGATGATGACGTCCCACCATCACGGCAGCCATACGATAGGCCAGGGAACGTCACCTTGTGGTGGGACTGACGCACCTCCGCCCTGACCCGCCTCGACTCACCCTCGCTGGTCTTCGCACCAGTTGGGAGCTCGCGAGAAGGCAAAGGTCTTCGGCGCTCAAAAGCAGGCGCCGCTAGTAGCGCCCATCGGCTAGTCGGTAGCCGAAGTAGCCTTCGTGATCCGGCACTGGCGCCGTTCCGAAACGGATCCAGGCGTCTCTCTCATGGCTGATCACCACCTGCTCCCATACGCAAGCGTGCAGTGGCCGGTCGTCCTGGCCTGCGAATGACGTCGTGCCTTTGGGTGCCAGGGCCATCCGCTGACAGCAGATGTCGCGGTGCGCCCACCAGTGGATCAGCAGCCAGATCCCCATGTCGCCAGGATGCAAGATGCAGTAGCCAGGTCCCGCAATCTCGCCTTCCGCCTCGGCTGCTCCTGGGAGGACGTTGTCCGCATACGACCTGGCGGACGCGATCAGTTCGTCGTTGATCCTCGACTCGCCCACGATTGAGATGCCGTAGACCTTGAGCCTCTGTCTGCCGATCGCCCAGTCTTTTAGAGACTTGAACTCTCGTTGCTCGTAACCACCAGCGAGCTCTTTGACATTCGAAGCGACCTCGAAGAGCTCGATCGCTCGGTCGAACTTGTCGCGACATCCTGGGTTGCAAAAGCCGACCGTCCGCCCCCGGTAGAGCGTCAGACTGTCCGGAGATACCGGTTCTCCAGACCATGGGCACCGATCGTTGATGCATTCATCCATTGAGCTCTCACTCATTGCGATCCTCCTTTGACAGCGCACCGGCGACGCTCAGGGGCGGCCGCAGGGCACTTCGCGGCAAATTGACGTACGTAGTGGTCGATCCCGATCATTCGCGAGCTAACGTACATCCAAAGCGGCCTATTCAAACGATCCGATTTCTGTCCCACTCAAGTAGACCACTTCTTTGCCCACCCACCGAAAATCGCACTCCCGCCTCGGCCAGCCGATCACTCCTTCCATACGGCTCGGCGAGGGCGGCGACGCCCTGTGGGTCGGTATCGCAAATGAAATCAGAACGCAGATCCGACGCGGCACGCTCAAGCCGGGCGATCGGCTTCAGGCCAGCCGCTCCATGGCCAGGGAGCTCGGCGTCTCGCGAGGAACGGTCCTCAACGCGATCGATCTCCTGATTGCC
>JANQPS010000895.1 GCA_028285365.1 Thermoanaerobaculia bacterium
TCGAAGCTTTCCTGCGCGAACTGCGTCTCGCGTTTCGAGCTCTGTTGCGCTCGCCGCGCTTTGCGATCGTGCCGGTTCTGACGCTCGCTCTCGGCATCGGGGCAACGACGGCGATGTTCTCCATCGTCCACGGCGTCGTGCTGCGCCCCTTGCCCTATCCGAGTCAGGACCGTTTGGTAGAGCTGGTGCACGAAGCTCCGGGCTTTGGCATCGACGAGCTGTTTGCGTCGCCGGCGATCTACTTCGCCTATCGCGATCACAGCAGGACGTTCGAGACCGTGGGCCTGTGGGACTGGGACGCCTCACCGGTCACCGTGACCGGACGTGGCGATCCGGAGTCAGTGGCCTGCGTCGAAGTCACTCAGGAGGTGCTCGGCCTCCTGGGAGCCACGCCGCACGCTGGGCGCCTGTTCTCTCGAGCCGATGATCAGCCTGGAGCGGAGCCGACGGTCGTCGTGTCGCAGGGTTATGCAGAGCGCCGATTCGGAGGCACGGATCCTCTGGACCAGACGCTCACCGTCGACGGCACGTCGCGGCGGGTCATTGGCGTCCTGCCGAGCTCGTTCGCCTTCTTCGACTACCCCGCCGATCTCTTCTACCCGCTGCAGCTCGACCGCTCTTTGGCCGAGTTCCCTTCGTTCGACGGGCGCGGCCTGGCTCTCACAAAACCCGGTGTTTCGCTGACCGAGGCGAATGCAGATGCGGCCCGCATGATCCCTCTGCTGCAGGAGGAGTTCTCTCGAGGCGGCTTCGAGAACGCTCAGTTTGGTCCGCGTCTCAGATGGTTGAAGGACATGGTGGTGGGTGATCTCTCCGAGACCCTGTGGCTGCTTATGGTGACGATCGGTCTGTTGCTGCTGATCGCCTGCGCCAACGTCTCGAGCCTCGTGCTCGTGCGCAACCAGGCGCGTCGCCACGAGCTGTCGCTGCGCACGGCCCTGGGAGCGGGTCGCTTGGCCATTGCGCGAGTAGTGTTTGCCGAGAGCGTGATCATTGGTGTCTGCGGGGGCTTGGCGGGTGTCGCTGCGGCGGTGGCCTGCCTCCCGGCATTGCTCGCCATCGGCAGGGAGGATCTGCCTCAGGTCATGCCGGTGAGCATCGATCCCATGGTCTTGCTGATTGCCGTCGCTACGACCGTGATGGCGATCCTTCTCTTCGGACTCGTGCCGGCGCTCACCCTGGTAGGCAGTCGTCAGCCACTGAGTCGAGCCCTGGCCGGAGTGAGGACGGGTGGTGGTCCGCGCGAGAGCCGGCTCCGACAGCTCCTGGTCGTGGCCCAGGTGGCGCTTGCACTCCTCCTCTTGATCGGCTCAGGACTCATGGTTCGCACGTTCCAGTCTCTTCGGCAGGTCGATCCTGGCTTCAGTGACCCAGCTCAGGCACTGACCTTTCAGCTCACGATTCCCCGAACGGCCGACGTCGAGACGGACGAAGGCTGGGAGCAGGAGCTGCGAGTGCGACACGCGATCGTGGACAGCCTCGGTGCGGTGACCGGGGTGAGCTCGGTCGGCTTCACCTCGTTCAACGACGGCTTGCCGCTGGACGGTGATGGTCGCGCCACGGGGATCGTTGCGGAGTCCAGTGCTGGAT
>JANQPS010000903.1 GCA_028285365.1 Thermoanaerobaculia bacterium
CGCTGAGCTCGGGGGTCGCGGCGCTTTTCTGTGCCGCCGAGTTCAGCGTCGGTGAGAGCCTGCCCGATCACAGCGTGGTCGCCTTCAACTACGCCCACGACTCCGACAACAAGATCCACGACGATTCAGTCGCCAAGACGCTCGGTTTTGGCGGCGGGCTCGTCCCGGGCGTCGCCGACTACGCCTACATGACGCAACCGGTCGTGGCGCGTCTGGGCCACGAGTGGCTCGAAACCGGCTGGGCCGACGTCCGCTTCAAGAGCCCGGTGTACGAAGACGACACCGTCCGGGCGCACGCTCGGGTCGTCGGCACCGATCCACTAGAGCTTGCCCTCGAGCTCCACGACTCGAGCGGCGCCGCGTGCGCCGTGGGAACGGGCGGCATCACGCAGGCAGGCATGCTGAACACACCACCGCTCGACCTCCAGGCCTACCCGAAGGCCGCCCTGCCACCGTACGACGAGAGACCGGCCGCCACGCTCGAGTTCCTCCACGCCGGCGCCGTCATGGGCTCGCTGGCGATCGAGCCGCTCGACCGGGTCGACCGCGAAGCCCTGCTCGATAAGTATCGCGACCCCCTGGAGCTCTACCGAGCCGACGACGCGCCGGTCCATCCTGCCTTCATCCCTGATGCCGCCAACAGCCTGCTCACGTCGAACGCCGAGCTCGGCCCGTGGATTCACACGGGCTCGCGAGTTCAGCACCTGCGCAGTGTTCCCGAGCTGACAGCGATGGAGATTCGCGGCACGGTCGCGGCTTCCTACGAACGCAAGGGACACGACATCGTCGAGCTCGACCTCGCTCTGTTCGCCGACGACGGCGTTGCGATCGCCAAGGTCTTGCACACGGCGATCATTCGCGTCGCTCGCCGCTAGCTCCCGACATCTCTGGTCACCGCTCCTGATCGTCAGTGCCCAGTCCTCAGTGCCCAGTCCCTAGATCCCAGATCTCATGGTAGCTGGGCCCTACCACGCGGCAACACGCATCACCGTCGAGACCTTCTGCCCCTGACCACGCCCAATCAAGTCGCTTGCGGTGGGCGCAGTGCCGATGGCCAGGCCCGTACTCTTGAAACCAAGCCTCTTGAAACCAAGCAGCCGCAGGTAGCGTCAAAAGGGGGCAGGAGGTAGACAGCATGTTCTCGATCAAGGCGCTCGTCACCATCGGTAGGCGCATGCGACGAAGCCCGGGCTTCGCGGCAACGACCGTTCTCACGCTAGCTCTCGGAATCGGACTCAACGTCACGATTTTCAGCCTCGTCTATCGCGTCGTTCTCGAGCCCCTGGACTACCCGGAGCCCGAACGACTCGTCGAGATGACTCACGCAGCCCCGGGACTGGGCTTCGACGACATTCAGATCTCGATCCCCCTCTACCTTCTGTATCTCGACCAAACCACCTCCTTCCAGACGATGGGCCTCTTCAGTGGCGGTCGCATCGCCCTGACCGGCCTCGACCGCCCCGAGAGAATCCGTCAGGCTCGAATGACCGCCTCGATGTTCGAGGTCCTAGGGGGCCAACCTCTACTGGGCAGGAGGGTCATCGAGGACGACCAGGAGCCTGGTGCCGAGCCCATCGCGGTCCTCAGTCACCGCCTTTGGGAGCGGCTGTTCGGCGCCTCTCGCGCCGTCATCGATGGCGAGACCATCGAGCTCGACGGAACCCCCCATCGAATCGTCGGTGTCATGCAACCCGGATTCGACCTACCCGAGCGCGACGTCGAGGTCTGGAGAGCCATGACGATCGATCCGAGCCAACCGCAACTAGGTAACTTCGTCGCTCAGGCTTATGCCCGCCTCGGTCCTGGTGTCGACCTGGATGCCGCGCTGGCTGATGGCCAACGGCTGATCGCCGACCTCGAGGCGGCTTTCCCGGATCGTCCGGAAGCGGGAATCCTGGCCCGCTCGGACCTCTCTCTTCGTCTCTTGCCGCTCCACGATCGAGTCGTCGGCGAGGCTAGGCAAGCGCTCTGGCTGCTGCTCGGAGGAGTGGCGTTTGTCCTCCTGCTCGCCTGTGCCAACGTAGCCAATCTCTTCCTCGTGCGTGGCGAATCTCGTCATCGAGAAATCGCAGTGCGCTCGGCTATCGGTGCCAGTCGCTCGCAGCTCGTTGGCGGCTTTCTGGTCGAGGCTCTGATTCTGGGCCTCGTCAGCTCCGCTGCGAGCCTGGCGCTCGCTCAGCTCGCCCATGGTGCCCTTGTACGCTGGGGGCTCGATCTCCCTCGTCTCGACTCGATCTCCCTCGGGTGGCCTGTGATCGTCTTTGCGCTGGGTCTCGGGCTCTTGACTGCTCTGCTGTTCGGAGCCTTGCCGGCCTATCGCTTTACCCGGCCCGACCTCGTTCCCGCCCTCAAAGAACAGAGTCGCCACGGCAGCTCGAGGTCGTCGCAACGCACGCGCAACCTGTTGGTGGTGACGCAGATCGCCCTGGGCATCGTCCTTCTCATCGGGGCCGGGCTGGCCCTGCGGAGCTTCTGGAAGCTACTGAACACCTCACCCGGCTTCTCCGAGAGCGGTGCCCTGACCTTGCATCTTTCACTTCCTACCGCGACCTACGACTCACCGGAGACCGTCGCGGCGTTCGTCGAGCGGGCCACCGAGAGGCTCGGAGCGTTGCCAGGTGTCGAAGCCGTGGGCACGACCACCACGCTCCCGCTCAGCGGCATGGACACAGGGTCCGGTCACGGCATCGAGAGCCATCCGCTCGAGGACGGCGAGCCTCCGCCGGTGCTCATGCTGAGCTACGCGGACTCCGGCTACATCGACGCGCTCGACATCCCGTTGCTGCAGGGTCGATGGCTGGAGGACGGCGATCACCGCTCAGACCACGCCGTGGCCGTGGTCAGTGAGTCGACGGCGCGGCAGTTCTGGCCCGACGGCAACGCTCTCGGACAGCGCATCGCCCGCGGCAGCCCCGACAACGGCTGGATCGAAATCGTAGGCGTCGTGGGCGACGTGCATTCCGACAGCCTGCGGACCGACCCCCGCAACCACGTCTACTACCCGATGATCTCGCCGGCCGGAGGGATAGGGGGCACGATCGCACTGGTTCTCGAGACTGACGGACTTCCCGAGGCCCTGATCGAGCCTACCCGTCAGGTCGTCTGGTCGCTCGACGCCAACGTACCGATCAGCCGCGAGATGCCAGTCAGCGAGCTCGTGGCAGACAGCCGGGAGTCGCTGGCATTTGCCGCAAGTCTCCTGGCGCTTTCCGCGGTCATGGCTCTCCTCCTCGGCGGCCTCGGCGTCTACGGAGTCATCTCGTACCTCGTGGCCCAGCGCACGCAGGAGATCGGCTTGCGCATGGCGCTCGGAGCGCGCGCTGGACAGGTAGGGCGCGGCGTGATCTGGGGCGGAGCTCTTCTCGGACTTGCGGGGACCATCGTTGGGCTTGCACTCGCCGCCGCGCTCACCCGCTTTCTCGAGTCGATGCTTTTCGGGATCGACCCGCACGACCCCATCACGTTCGCGATCGTCCCGCTGGTGCTACTGACGACGACCGTGCTCGCCAGCCTGATACCGGCGATTCGTGCTGCACGACTCGACCCGCTGCTAGCGATTCGCTACGAGTAGGACTCCTGCCCTTCTCTCCGTGCTCGCCTTACGAGGACGCTCACGACGCGATGTAGCCGGCAGCAAGTTTCTCGAAGTTGCGCAGCTCGCCTTCGACCCAGGCTGAATCGCGCCCGAGCTCTTCGGCGATCAGCGTCGTGACCTCGCGCGCGCACTCGAGCGCCGCCCGAGCATCGAGGAGAAGGGCGCGGGACCGGCGCGACAAAACATCCTCCGGACGGCGAGCCATTTCCTCTCGCACCGACCAGACCACCTCGGCCCGAGTCAGCTTGAGGCGCGGATGCACTCGCTCGCCCAGCTGGGGCCGTCTTTCGATCAGCTCGCGCACTCGAGTCGCGTCGGAGCCGTAGGGGGCCAGATCACCAAAACGCTCTGCGTGCTGGTTGTAGCCGTGGATATTGAGCTCGCGAGTCACTGACTCACGGGGCTCGACCCCGGCCAGGGTGATGGCGTGATCGACCGCATCTTCAGCCATCTTGCGATACGTCGTCCACTTTCCCCCCGCAACGGTGAGGAGACCGGACTCCGAGACGCTCAGGGTGTGCTCTCTCGAGATCTTGGC
>JANQPS010000925.1 GCA_028285365.1 Thermoanaerobaculia bacterium
TGCTCAACGGTGCGCCGCTCACCGCACGCGCGTTCAGTCGCGGACTGCCAGGTGAGAGGGGAGACCTCATCGTCACGTTCTCGGTGCTCTTGTTTGCCGTGTCGACGGCGATCTCGTGGTCGTACTACGGCGACCGCGCGACCGAGTATCTGTTCGGCTCCGGCGCGGTCGTGGTCTATCGCTGGGTCTATGTGTTCTTCTTCTTCATGGGGTGCCTGCTGCCGCTGAGTACGGTTTGGGTGTTTGGAGACGTCGCGCTCGGGCTCATGTCGTTTCCGAACCTGATTGCCCTGATCATGCTCTCTGGAACCGTCCTCAAGCTCACCAAGGACTACTTCTCCCGCGACCACAAGAAGTACTTCTAGCCGGGTGCGAGCTCGCGAGCGCTGGACGTCTAGCGTGGGCGGGGCTCACCCAGGAGAATGCTGCGTCGGCGGCGAGTGCGCCGGCGTGGGTCTCCAGTTCGCTGCACGATGATCTCGGCGGCCCGATCCGGGTCGTCAGTGACCAGCCAGCGGTCGACGTCGTCTTGCGAGATCGTGCCGCGCTCGAGCATGGACGAGGTCATGAAGTCGAGCAGGGGCTCCCAGAACGACTGTCCCATCAGGACGATGGGAAAATCGTAGATCCGTGACGTCTGGATCAGAGTGCTGAGCTCGAAGAGCTCATCGAGCGTGCCGACCCCCCCAGGCAGCACGACGAAGCCGCGCGAGTACTTGACGAGCAGGACCTTGCGTACGAAGAAGTAGTGCAGAGTCAGGCTGACATCGAGGCTGGGGTTGGGCTCCTCTTCGAAGGGAAGCTTGATCCCGCAGCCGATGGACAGCGCCCCAACGCTCTGAGCCCCACGGTTGGCGGCCTGCATGATTCCCGGGCCACCTCCGGTCATGACTGCAAAGCCAGCTCGGCCGAGTGCCGCGCCTGCGTCGAAGGCCAGGCGTGCATGGACGTCGTCGTCACTGAGTCGGGCTGAACCAAAGACGGTCACGCAGTCGCCGACAAAATGGAGACGACGGAAGCCCTGGATGAACTCGCGAGCGATTCTCAGCGTGCGCCAGAACTCGCCTAGACGACTTCTGGGTTTCTCGACGTAGCGAAACTCCCGCGGGTCCGTTGGCTCTGGAGTGCGGTCCGGGTCGGAGACAGCCATGTTCGGCTTTGCGCCGGTGGTCTCGTCGCTTTGATTCGGAGTCATGCGCGAAGTCTGCGGCCTTGGAGATCGGACGTCCAGTGCCGCGCTGGGCCGAGACATCTGAAGACCTCCAGCCTTGCGTCTCGTCTTGTAGGGATAGGAGCCGAGGACAGTCGGGACTCAGAGCTCGACTTCGATGCCGACGGGGAGGTGTGTCAGGTGATGGTGGAGGGAGCTCTTCGTGTCAATTGTGTTGGGAGACGGTCGGAGCGTGGCTGGTCGGGTGAGGGTTCGAGATCTGATGGCAGCGTGCGCCCGCCGTCGTTCCTGAGGCCGCGTGAGCGCCTCCATGAGCTCGGCGCGAGGGCCCTGCGTGATGACGAGCTCGTAGCGCTCTTGC
>JANQPS010000730.1 GCA_028285365.1 Thermoanaerobaculia bacterium
CCTCATGGCGTCGCGATCGGCGTCCGGTCGGGGCCAACACGCTACTTCGATCGAACATCCCGGCCTCGCCATCCCAACACCCGCGGTCGTCGGCCTAGACACCCCGCGGGTCGCATCCCGAACTCCGCTCCCTCGTCATCCCGAACGCAGTGAGGGACCTCGTCCCGGTCGGTGCTGTCGCCCGGACGTGGCCGTCGTCGCCGACTTGAGCAGGTCGACGAGCTCTCGGGCAGCCCACGCGAGATCGGAACGACGAAGGGCTCGTTCTCGAATCCGAGCCGCAGCGACGGTCTCGTCCCGGCCTGCAAAGGTGTGCTCGCGAGGTCCCTCACTGCGTTCGGGATGACACCAACAAGGAGTGTCAGGCGTCTTCCCGCAGTTCGCGGCAACCCGAAAGGGTTGCCCGACTCATGTCCGTGGCACCGGGCCTCCCAAGTGCTCCCTGAAGAAGCGTCGCTGTCGTTTCACGATGTACGGGTCGCGCGAGGCGCCGCCGTGGTTGGCGTTCGGCACGACGAAAGACGTGAAGTCCTTGTCGGCCTTGATCAGCGCGTCGAAGATCTCCATGGCGGCGCGGAACGGGACGTTCTCGTCGATCTCGCCGTAGACGAGCATGAGGTCGGCTTCGAGGCGGTCGACGATGCCCAGATTGTCCGACTCGTCGTAGTGGTCGCGCTCGCTGTCGGGCACGCCGAAGAAGCGTTCCACCGAAATGCCGGAGACGAAGTGGTGGTAGTGGTGCGGACCCACGTGCGAGACCACGACCTTGAAGAAGTCGGGGAACAGGAGTGCTGCGCGGACCGAGCCAAAGCCGCCAAAAGACGCACCGGTGATGCCGACTCGTGAGGCGTCGAGCCATGGCCTGTCTTTGGCGAGGTTTTCGATCGCGGCCTTGTGGTCGGCAGCGCCGAAGATGTCTTCGGTGCCCGCAAACGCGTAGCGAAATGCCTTGTTGCGACGCGTCGTACCGCGGCCGTCGAAGGCCACGACCACAAATCCCGCCTCAGCCGTGGCCTGCGCGTTGTTCGTCGTGATGGCGGCGAAGTTGTCCAGGAAGCCGTGCGGACCGGAATCGATCTGTGGTCCGGGATAGGTCTGGTCGACGACGGCGTATGACAACTCGGGGTCGAAATCTGTGGGCTTGAACAGAGCGCCCCAAAGGTCGGTGACCCCGTCCGCCGCCTTGACCACAAAAACCTCAGGTGGGTTCCACCCATGCTCGACCAGCTGCGAGATATCGGCCTCGAGGATCTCGGCGACCAGCTCACCGTCGTTGCGCTTGAGCACCATCTTGGGCGGCTGCTGGAGAGTCGAGTAGACATCGACGAAGTACTCGCCCGAAGGCGAAAAGGACGACGAGCCGCCCCCAAGGCCTGGCACCGGCAGGGCGCTGGTGCTGAAGTCGTGATGCGCTTCTTCGGGGGTGAGCAACTCGGGCTCGCCGCCGTCGAACGACGCCCGATACAGATGCGTGTAGTAGGGATCGCGACCGTCTTCTCTGCCGCCCGCACCGAAGTAGACCAGGCGCTCGTCTTCGTCGACGCGGATGAGATCGAACACGACCCACTCACCGGACGTGATCGCGTTCTTCTCTTGCCCCGTCTGGGCATCGTAGAGATAGAGGTGCCCGGATCCCGATCGTTGCGAGTAGAAGATCGCCTCGCTGCCATCTGCGGTGACGTGGAAGTTGGGGCGGTTGTAGTCGCGGGCGTTGAAGGCGAAGTAGTGGTCTTCACTCTCTGCGACGACGTTGCGCACGCTGCCCGTCGAGAGGTCCATTGCAGACAGCGCGTAGTCCCGCCCGTGGATGTCGGCGGTGATGAAGAACAGTTCGGCCCGACCATCGGGACCCTGCGCCCACCACATGACTCCGCCGGCGAAGTGGAGGGGTGCAAAGTCCTGGAGCCGCTCGGTGCCGATCTGGGCGGTGACCTTGCGCCCGGTCTGGGTGTCGATCACCGAGACCTCACGCTTGACAAGGGTCTTGTCGATTGCGGTCACCACGCGCTCGGGATGAAAGACCGTAAACGAGTCGTCGGGTGGCAGGTGCTCCTTGATGTAGGAGCGTGGCGGAGTGTCGCGCAGGTCGAGGCGCAGAGCCGCCAGATACCGGCTGTCGGGTGACCAGACGACGTTGCCGATGGCCTGCTCGCGTCCGGCGCGACGACGTGCGACTCGTTCCAGGTCGAACCCGGCACTGCCGTAGGCGAAGTGCTCGACTCCGTCGGATGTCAGGGCGCGCTCCGATCCGGACGCGTCGCGCACCCTGAGATTGTGGTCGCTAGCGAAGAGCGTCATCGTGCCGTCCGGGGACGGCAGCTCCGTCACCGAGGGCGGTGGACTGGCTGTGCAGCTCGAGACGTCAGTCCGGCAACGAAACGCACCGGCAGTCGTGGTAACGACGAGATCGTCTCCGCTCAGGTCGATTGCGAGCACCGGCAGCGCTTCGGCGTTGGCGCCGTCGACCCCGGCCGCGTCCAGAGCGGAGGCCATGGCGTCGTGATCGAAGGCAGGTGAACGCTCCCCGGTCGCGGCATCGACGATCTCGAACCGGACGCCGTCAGCGGTCTCGTTGCGCACCCAGAACCGATCAGTCGTTCCTATCCAGTTGGCCCGTGGCGCGAGGTTCCGCACGAGTGCCATGAGACGACCTGATTCGAAAGATGCGGCTCGTTCCTCTTGGTCTGGACTGAGTGTGGAACCAGTAGCCGAGGACTGTGGGTTCGTGCACCCGAGCATGGGGGAAAGCAGCACGAACACGAGGAAAGGCACACGTGCGAGGCGCGAGAGTTGTTTCATGGCTGGTGGGGTCCGTAGAGATGGAGGAGAGCGTCGTTGAGCGCAGGTGCGAGGATAGTGGTGTGGGTATGGCCTGGGTACATCTTCGAAGTCCAGGTCAGCTGGTCGTTCGGGTTGCGGTGAAGCGCGCTGGTCGTGCGATCGAATTGACGTCCCATGTCCTCGTAGAAGTCGACTCCGCCAGCCGCCTCCAGCTCACCGAAGCTGAGGAACATCTGGGTCGGGTGTACGAGGTCTCCTTTGAGGACCTCGGTGAATCGCGCTACCCAGTCGGTTGCGGTCTCGAAAATCCCTGGACTCCCGAGCCAATAGCGATCGAACAGTCTGGTTTGGCGCGTGAAGGCGTAGAAGGTGAACGTGCCACCAAACGAATCGCCAAGGATTCCGGCCGGACGGTTGGTGGTGGAGTAGTTCTCGCGAACCCAAGGGTCGAGCTCCTCCTCGAGGAACTTCAGAAACTTGGCGGCGCCGCCAGGGGCGGTCTTGGGGTTGGCCTCCAGCGCCGGTCGCATGATCGCCGGCACGGAGTCCTCCATGGTGTAGTCGCGCGACCGCGAGTTGGGGGCGCCGACCGGGTAGTCGACACCCACGAGCAGGAGCTGAGGGAACCCGGGTTTGACCAGATCGACGAGCTGGAGCATGCAGAGAGCGGATGCAATACCCAGTGCCCATGACCCGTCGAGCACGTAGACGACATCGAGGGGGCCGCTAGTCTGTGGCGCCGGTGGTGGCAGCTGACGACCGGGTGGCTTGGCGATCCCCACGGCAAAGCGGTCACCGACGTGCTTCGAGTCGAACACGAAGCTCTCAGAATCACGGAGCGGCCAGGGGCTCTCGAGGTCTTCTATGGAGCTCTCATCGGATTGCGATGCGGCTCGTGCGGCCGTGCCGGTCATACCCAGATGCATCCAGCCGGCGAGTGAAGCTGTGAGGGCGGTTGTCGTGGTCAGGAACTCTCGTCTCTCCATCATCTCTCCAGTCGATTTTCGCTCTCGACGTCTCTATCGACTTTTCTATCGACTCTTCTATCGACTCTCTTCATCTCCATCGACTCTCTTCTCCGATCCCTCTTCATCGATCTCACGCAACCATACGACTGTACACTCAGGCAACGACCGCACACTTCGAGACGTGCCCTTCGACCTTGCACTTCGAGACGTGCGATGACGATCGCTGAGAGGTTGATGTGATGACGACTTTGAGGAGGGGTGTCGCCTTTTGGCTGGCGACGCTGGTCTGGTTGCCCTTGGCTGCGTCGGCTCAGGCGTCGCCCGCGGAGAGTGATGCGAGCGAAGATCGCCTGCTCGATCGGACGGTCTACGACCGTGCTGCGCAGATGCTGAAGATGCAGGAGTGGGTCTACAACGAGAGCCTGACGCCGGTCTTCATCGGTTCGAGCGACGACTTCTGGTACCGGAGCGACGATCGCGACGGAGCTCGCTTCTGGCGCGTCGACCCTCTGGCACGAACGAACCAGAAGCGTCCGGCTTTCGATCATGAACGGCTCGCGGGATCGCTCTCTGCGCTCACCGACCGACCGATGGATCCTCTGGCGCTCCCGTTCGACCAGATCGATCTCTCGGAGACCGGTCGCGTCAAGTTCGAGATCGTCGAAGCGGCTTCGAAGCAAGGCTTCGACTGTTCACTCTCAGGCGCCGATTGCCGGCGAGAAGCGCCCGCAGCCGATGCCGCTACGGACCCGGCGGAGGAGCCAGCTCCGCCAGCTCCCGCGGAGTTGCTCTCGCCGGACGGAAGTCTGGCTCTCATCGTGCGCGACCATGACCTCTATCTGGTCGACAAAAAGAGTGGCGATGAGCGCCGCCTCACGAGCGACGGCGAGTCGCACTACGACTACGGGTCGCAGCCGGAGTCGCGCACCACGGCCGTCACCGAGAAGCTCCTCGGTTTCCAGAGCCCGCCATCGGCCGTGTTTTCTCCTGACGGACGATGGATTCTGACCTACCGACTCGACCAGCGCGACGTCTTGCCCATGTACGTCATCCAGACGACCAATCTCGGTGACAGCCATCGACCCGTCCTGCACGAGTTCAGATTCCCGGTGCCAGGTGACGAGTCGGTGGCCGAATCCGAGCTGGTCGTCATCGACACCAGGAGCGGCAAGGTCACCCCGATAGAGACTGACGTGGCCCACACGCCCTACCGGTCGCTGGTGGACTTTGGTCAGCTGTGGATTGGAACCGATCCCGAGAAGGGGTACCTGCTGCGGCGACCGCGGGGTGCGCGCGCGATGAGCCTCGAGGAGATCGAACTGTCTTCCGGAGAGGCTCGGACGCTAGTGAGTGAGACTTCCGAGCATCTCGTGGAGCCGAACCTCCTGATCGCCGCGCGTCCGAACGTCCGGGTGCTCGAAGACGGTGGGATCATCTGGTTCTCGCAGCGTGACGGCTGGGCCCATCTGTATCTCTACGGCGCCAACGGGACGCTGGCGCGCCAGATCACGCGCGGTTCGTGGGTCGTGCGCGACATCCTGTTCGTCGACGAAGAGCGAGATCGGGTGTTCTTCACGGCCACCGGGGTCGACCCGGACGACGATCCCTACCTGCGCAAGCTCTACGTGACGTCGATTCGCGGTGGCGACGAGACATCAGCAGCTCAGCCTCGCCTGTTGACGCCGGAGTCCGGAGACCATTCGATCGTGGCCTCACCGACCGGGCGAACCTTCGTAGACGTCTACTCGGGGATTCGGCAGCCCACGAGGGCGCGCGTGATCGACGCCAACGGCACGGTGCTCGTCGAGCTCGAGGAAGCCGACTTCTCGAGGCTGACTGACCTGGGAGTCGAGCTCCCCACCCCGTTTACGGTCAAGGCAAGAGACGGCAAGACCGACCTCTACGGAACGATCATCTTTCCGCCGGGTTTTGCCGATTCAGATCGAGACACGCGGTATCCGGTGATCGACGGGGTCTATCCGGGTCCCCAAGCCACCCGAGTCGCCAGGAACCTGCACGATCCCATGGTTTTTGTGGCCCAGGACATGGCGCTGGCGCAGCTCGGGTTTGTCGTGGTCTCGGTCGACGGATTCGGGACGCCGTTCCGTTCCAAGTCGTTCCACGTACGCTCGGCGGGGCAACTGCAGGAGGCCGGTGGTCTTGCCGATCACGTAGCGACCTTCAGGCAGCTGGGGGCGCGCTACCCCAAACTCGATCTCGACCGAGTTGGTATCTACGGTCACTCGGGAGGCGGTTTTGCGTCTGCCCGGGCGATGCTCGCGTATCCAGAGCTCTACAAGGTGGCGGTCTCGTCAGCCGGCAATCACGATCAGCGCGGCTACCTCCAGCTCTGGGGAGAGCACTACCATGGCGACCCCGAAGAGGTCAGCTACGAGGAACAGTCGAACGCGTCGATTGCGCATCGACTGGAGGGTAAGCTGCTGCTGGCCTACGGGGCCATGGACGACAACGTCAACCAGGCCCTGACGCTGCAGCTCATCGATGCCCTCACCAAGGCCAACAAGGACTACGATCTCCTGGTGCTGCCGGCGGCCAATCACGGATTTGCAACCGACCCGTATTTCGTCCGTCGGCTGTGGGACTATTTCGTCGAGCATCTGGCTGGCAAAGAGCCGCCGGAGTTCGACCTCGGTGAAGCACTGCGATGATTGCCACGGACGCTGTAGGGATTGCTGTAGCGATTGAGGAGCAAGAGATGAAGTCGAAAACCATGATGGGGCCACTCTGGCTGGGCGTCGGGTTGGGGGCACTGATCCTCACGGCGTGCGGCGCCGGATCCAATGGCTCGATCGGAGACGAGGCCATGACCGGCAACCCAGACGACGATCCCCATCTGTGGCTCGAAGAGGTCACGGGCGAGGAGGCCCTGGCTTGGGTCGAGAAGGAGAATCAGCGCACCGTCGAGCGCCTCGAGGCGCATCCGAGCTTTCAGTCGATCTACGACGACACTCTCGAGGACCTGACGCGCAGTGATCGACTGCCGAGTCTCCAGGTCATCGGTGATTTTGCTTACGACCTGCTCCAGGACGCCGAGCATGTGCGCGGCCTGTGGCGGCGGACTCCAGTTGCCGACTACGTCAAGGGTGAAACTTCGTGGGAAGGCGTGCTCGACATCGATGCCCTGGGAGAGGCGGACGGAGAGAGCTGGGTCTTCAAGGGAGCCATCTGCTTGGACTCGGCTCAGCGCTGTATGTTGACGCTGTCGCCGGGAGGCTCGGATTCGGCGGTCTACCGCGAGTTCGATCTCCAGGCCAAGAGCTTCGTGGACGGTGGTTTCGAGATTCCCGAGCTCAAAGGCTCGATCGACTGGCGCGACGAAGACACCCTGTTGGTCTCGCTTGCCACCGATGAGGCATCGACCACGACATCCGGCTACGGACGCGTGCTGCGATCGTGGTCTCGTGGGACTCCCCTCGACGAGGCTGCCGCCGTGCTCGAGGTTCCGAAGGAGCACATGGCCGTCATGGTGAGGCGGCTCGGAGGCGGAGAGACTGGCGACGAGCCGGTGCTCCTGGCGAGCGACCTGGTCACGATCTTCGATCATGAGCTCTCGCGGCTGAACGACGACGGCACCGTCGTCAAGTTGCCGCTGCCCGAAGGCTTCGAGTTGGGTGGGGTCGTCGGCGACGTGATGTTTGGGGTCCAGAAACAGCCCTGGTCGGGGCCGCTGCTCGGTGACGAGCCGGGGACCGTCAAGGTGGGATCGGTCATCGGCTTCGACCTCGAAGAGCTTCCACAAGGACGCCTGCCGAGCGCCCAGAAGATCATCTAGCCTGCCGACAACCAGGCCGTCCAGATCGTTCTCGGCACGGGAGCGCTGACGGCAGGAGACAGCCTCTTCGTTGCGGTGCTCGAGGACGTGGTGGGACAGGTGCTCGAGTTTCGCCGAGGCGACGAGGGGTGGGAGTCGACCCCTGTGGATCTGCCAGGGAACGGCGCGGTCACCTTGATGGCGGCTCATCGAGATTCAGGAACCGTTTTCGTGCGCTACGAGAACCTCGTCACCCCGCCGACCGTGTTCGCGGTCGGTGCCGAGGGCTCGCCGCGAGCGATCGAGTCGCTTCAGGATCGCTTCGACCCGGCGGGAGTGATCACGGAGCAGCTGTTTGCCACGAGTGCAGACGGTACCCAGGTTCCGTACTTCGTCGCACGTCGCGAGAACATGGCGATGGACGGCAGCGCTCCTGTCCTGCTCGCCGCCTATGGTGGCTTTGGCCTGTCGATCACGCCGACGTACCGGGGCACGCTCAGCTTCGGTTCCGGAGCGCCTTTCGAAGCGGTTCTCGATGCTGGCGGCGCCTACGTTCTGGCCAACATCCGTGGAGGAGGCGAGTACGGCCCCGAGTGGCATCAGTCGGCAATCCTCGAGAATCGTCAACGGGTCTACGAAGACTTTCACGCGGTCGCCGAGGACTTGATCGCGCGCGGCTACACGTCCAAGGGCCATCTGGGAGTTGCCGGAGCCTCGAACAGCGGCTTGCTAGTGGGGGTTGCCATGACCCAGCGTCCCGATCTGTACAGCGCCGTCTTGTGCGGTGTGCCCCTGCTGGACATGCGGCGCTACCACCAGCTCCTGGCTGGGGCTTCGTGGATGGGCGAGTACGGCAACCCGGACGATCCCGAGATGTGGGACGTCATCCGGACCTATTCGCCGTACCACAACGTCAAACCCGATGTGGACTACCCGGAGCCGTTCTTCTGGGGCTCGACAAAAGACGATCGCGTCCATCCTGGACACGCCCGCAAAATGGCTGCGCGCATGCGCGAGCACGGTCATGACTTCTTGTTCTTCGAGCAGACCGAAGGTGGCCACGGCTCGGCTGATCTCAGCCAGCTGGCGCGGCTCGAGGCCCTGCAGGCGGTCTACGTTCTCGGCCAGCTGACGGGACCCTGAGGAGGGGCGAGGAGCACGTGCCGTTGCTCCTTGCTCTTTGAGCGGCGGCGCCGAGTCGAGAGTCCGTGTCTCTGGCGCCGAGCGCGCTAGGAGGGCGACCGCAGTTGGCCCTTTCCTACGACGTTAGCTCCCACCCGCCCCATGTGCTGTCATCCCGAACGAAAGTGAGGGACCCCGACCCGTTGATCCCAGGGGCTGGGCGTGACCGTCGTTGCGTGCTCGACCCGTCGGTTCGAGCTCACCCCTTGTCAGCAACTACTCGCCCCACGTCGCCTCGAACACGCGCAGCAGGTTCTCGCCGAGGAACTTGCGGATGGTCTCGTCGCTGTGTCCGCGACGCACGAGCTCTTCGGTGATGGCCGGGACCTTTCCGATGTGCTCCAGGCCCTCGGGAGCGAAGTCGGCGCCGTAGTGATCGCTACCGAGGCCGACGTGGTCGTCGCCCATGACGTCGAGTGCGGTCTCGATGTCGTCGACGACTTCCGAGAGGTTGCGGTGGGTGACGTGGATGAGTCCCAGAACGCCACCGTTCTTGGCGATGGCCTCGAGCATCGGGCGGTCGCGAGGGAGCTCGAGGCGGGTGCGAGGCAAGGCGCCGCCGGCGAGTCGTGAGTCGGGGTCACTGTTGGGGAACATGGTCGGGGTGGAGTGCGACAGGATGACCGGGCGCGAGACCCGTTCCAGGATCTCCCAAAAGCCACGCTCGCCGATGTGGACGAGATCGACGACGATTCGGAGTTCCTCGAGTCGGTCGACCAAGGCCTTGCCAGCGTTGGTGAGTCCGCCCTGCTGCTCGGCTGCCCAGCACCCGTCAGCGAACAGGTTGCGACGGGTGTGGGTCAGACTCACGACCCGCAGTCCCAGCTTGTAGTAGAGATCGATGAACCGGGCGTTGGCTCCGAGAGCTTCGCAACCTTCGAATGAGAAGACGATGGCCACCTTGCCGTCCTGCTTGGCCTGGCGAATGTCGGCGACCGTCGTGGCGAGCACGAGCTCGTCGAGCCGCTCGATCTCACGGTGCAGATGCCACGTCATCTCCATGCCGCGATGGAAAGGGTTGTTGAGCTTTTCGTCGTCCAGATAGATGGCGCAGAGCTGGGCGGTGACACCGCCTTCTCTCCAGCGGGGGAGGTCGTACTGGCCCATGCAGCCGAACCAGGATGTATGCGCCGACATCCCGAAGTCAGCCAGTGGGCCGATGTCGTAGCCGAGCGGTGGCTCCCACGTTTGCGGATCCGGAAGCTGCACGCGTTGGTCGAGCGACATCTTGCCTTCGGTGACCGGGATCAGGATGTCGCTGTGCGCGTCGATGACGATGGAGCTCTGGTGCAGCTCGCGGGCGCGGTGGTCGTCTTGGTGGCTCATTCCGGGTCCTCGGGTGAGTCGCGATGGGTTGTTCTGTCGAGATTTTGGGGAGCGTGTGGCGATCCGACCGATGCGAGTGTACAGTCGTTCACCAGCATCGTTTTACCGATCGACGCGGGAGAGTGAGGATCTTCTCATGTGCACAACGAGTCTCAGGTGGCAATCTCATGGGTAGTCCCATCGGTCATCTGATGGGAAGCGACGGTTGAGTCGTCGACTCCGAGACCTCTTGCTCGGGTTCCTCAGCAGGACCTGGTGCGCGCTGGCCTGCTCCCTGTTGGTAGTCGGCATCGGGGTGGGACTGTTCGTCAACCTCGACGGCGGCCTTCGCGGGGCGGGCCTGGCGGTTGTGGGCTTCGGCCTGCTTCTGACACTTGGCTCCGTGCGCCACCTGTGGCTCCGTTCCCGGGCTTGGCGCGATCATCCTCCACCGGGTCGACTCGTCGACGTCGGCGGCTACCGGATCCACGTCCTCGCGGAGGGCGAGTCGTCCGGGCCTGCGGTGGTATGGATGCCTGGCGGGCACGGCGGGGGACTTGCGCTCGATCACCTTCACCGAAAACTGCGGACGTCGGCGCGATCGATCCTGATCGACCGCCCGGGAACCGGGTGGAGCGACGCAGGCCCATTCCCGAGAACCACTCCGAGAGAGGTCGAAGAGGTAGCTAAGGCGCTCGACGGAGCCGGCGAGTCTGGCCCGTTTGTCCTGGTGGGTCACTCGTTCGGAGGTCTCCTGTTTGCGGCGTTCGCGCGCAAGTATCCGGAGCGTGTCGCAGCACTTCTGCTGATGGACGCGACACCGCCCGACACCATCGTCTACGGGCCGCCGATTCCCGGGCTGGCCGTCATGAAATGG
>JANQPS010000992.1 GCA_028285365.1 Thermoanaerobaculia bacterium
ATGATTCGGCACAGCGGTTCGGCTTGAAGGAACCGATCGGGCATCACGAAGTCGGAGCCCACCATCCAGCCCACGTGCGGAAGCCCCCACGCGTTGGCATGGAACATCGGCACGATCGAGAGGATGCGATCGTTCTCGTTGAGTCCGATGGCCGCACCGGAAGCCACGCCGAACGCGTGGAGTACCGAAGAGCGATGACCGTATACCACGCCTTTCGGGTTGCCGGTCGTGCCGCTCGTGTAACACATGGCAGCGGCGGCTCGTTCGTCGATCTCGGGCCACTCGTACGTCGTCGGCCGGTTGGCGAGAAGTGACTCGTAGCGGTGCACGGATGCTGCTTCACCATCGAGCGCGCTGGCGTCACCGTCGCCGACGATGACGAAGTGCTTGACGTTGCCGAGCTCGTGCTTGACCTGAGCAAGCAGGGGTACCAGGTTGTCGTCCACGATGATGACCTGGTCGTCGGCGTGGTTGATGACGTAGGCCAGTTGCTCCGGAAACAGCCTGATGTTGAGCGTGTGCAGCACGGCCCCCATGCACGGCACGGCCATGTAGGCCTCCATGTGTTCCTGATGGTTCCAGCAGAACGTGCCGACTCGATCCGACGGACGAACTCCGAGCTCGTGGAGTGCATGCGCGAGCGCGCAGGAGCGGTCTGCGATCTCGCTGAAGGTGCCGGTGCGACTCCCGTCTTCGGTCACGGTGATGACCTTGCTGTCGGCGTAGACACGACGGCCATGCTCGAACAGCCAGTTGATCGTCAGTGGGAAGTCCTGCATCGTGCTCATCAACATGAAAGGGTTCCTCTACTCAGGCGTCTTCCCGGCTGGGTGACTCGAGTCCTGAGATGGTCTGTCCATGGAAGTAGAGGATCTTAGCCCTGAGAGTCGCTTCGAGTCTCGCGCGGACGAGTCCTGCGCGCCTGGCTGCACTAGACTCCCTGGCCAATGGTGTTTCACGAGGCCATCGAAGCCGAGCTGTTTGCCAATCGCCTCATGGGCGTTGCGGGTGAGATGGGCGAGATGCTTCGTCGCATGTCCCTCTCGACGAACGTCAAAGAGAGGCTCGATTTCTCCTGCGCAGTGCTCGATCGTGAGGGTTGTCTGCTGGTCAACGCTCCGCACATCCCCGTGCATCTGGGAGCCCTCGGGGAATGCGCGCGCACGGTCGCGCGAACGATGACCCTCAGGAAGGGGGACGTCGTCGTAACCAATCACCCGGGGTACGGAGGTTCCCACCTTCCCGACGTGACGTTTCTCAGTCCGGTCTTTTCGGGTTCTCCCGAGCGGCTCTGTGGCTATGTCGCCAACCGTGCGCATCACGCCGAACTGGGAGGCGTGCTTCCGGGCTCGATGCCGCCGACGGCGCGTAACCTGGAAGAAGAGGGAGTGGTGCTCGAGCCCATGAGAATCATGGAAGCGGGATCACCTCGTTGGGATCGGCTCGAAGCTGCACTGAGAGAGAGTCGCTACCCCTCGCGCGCCGTCGAGGAGAACCTCGCCGATGCCCGTGCGGCCGTGGCTTCCCTGAGACGCGGAGAGTCCTTGATCCATGATCTGCTCGCTGAGCACGGAGAGGCGGTTTACGCCGAGCGGGCCGCAACGGTGAGATCGTCAGCCGCTCGGCGCATGAGAGTCGCTCTGGCCAAGTTACCGGATGGCCATCACGAAGCCTGCGAGCTGCTCGACGACGGCACCCGACTCCAGGTCTGCGTCAGCAAGACCGGCGAGGAGGCACGCATCGACTTCTCGGGTACGGGCGACGTACACCCGCGGAATCTGAACGCCACTCCAGCGATCGTCACGAGCGCAGTGCTCTATGTTCTGAGACTGGTACTCGATGAGGATCTCCCGCTCAACGAGGGCCTGCTCGAGCCGATCGAGCTCGTAGTGCCCACCGGCATCCTCTCGCCGCCTTTTGACCTGGACGATCCGTCACGCTGCCCGGCGGTGGTGGGAGGCAACGTCGAGACGTCACAGAGAGTCGTGGATGTCCTGCTCAAGGCGTTTGGTCTGGCTGCGTGTAGCCAGGGGACGATGAACAACGTCGTCTTCGGTAACGATGGCTTCGGCTACTACGAGACCATTGCCGGCGGCGCGGGCGCCACGCATCGCCGGGCTGGAGCTGATGCCGTTCACAGCCACATGACAAATACCCGCATTACCGACCCGGAGATCCTCGAGCAGCGATATCCAGTACGTCTCGAGAGCTTCCGAGTCCGGAGAGGGTCGGGCGGCTCGGGGCGGCATCGTGGTGGCGACGGAGTCGTTCGAGAGCTCTACTTCACGGAGCCGGTCGAGTTGTCGGTTCTCACACAGCATCGAGCGCAGCAGCCGTACGGGCTCGAGGGCGGCGAGCCTGGTGCGTCCGGGCGCCAATGGGTGGAGCGTCCGGATGGCTCGATCAGGCAGCTGTCGAGCATCGACACGACACCCGTCGAGGCTGGCGGTCGTCTGGTGATCGAGACACCTGGTGGTGGTGGTTGGGGGTGCCGGAGCTCTGACGAAGCCGAGGACGAATAGGCGCTCGCTCGAGTCTGAACGTTCCCTTGATCGAGCATGGCGGTCAGCCCGGATAGCCGGTGCCGTACCTCGTGTCCTTCCAAAGGGCGGCGCCCAGAGTGGCCGCGCGCGTCGCCATCAGCGCGACCATGGCCAGCCATAGGACCGGATTGCTCGCGATCGATACGGCAGGCAGAGCGACAGCCAGATACGCGAGCAGCGCGACGATCATCGAGTTGCGCAGGAGGCGGCCCGCGGTGAGCCCAAGGAAGTAGCCGTCCAGTATGTAGGCGAGTGATCCGAGGACGATGACCAGTGGCAGCAGAGTGACGACTTCGAGTGCCTCGTCGATGACGGCCTCCTGAGGAGCCAGAAGAGCGATCGCTGTTGCAGGGCGGATGACGACTGGGGCCCAGATCAACAGGGCGGCTAGCTGACCGGCACCCACGCTCCACAGGGCAAGGCTGCGCAGGGTGGTGCTTCTCTCGACCCCCCTGAGAGCTCCGTGCAGTCGTCCCGCGAGGGTCTCGGTGCCGTAGGCGATGCCGTCGACGAGATAGGAGGCGACGCTGAGCCAGCGGAGCAGGACGGTGTTGGCCGCCAGGGTGACGGTACCGAGTTGAGCGCTCCAGTTCGAGAAGCTGGTGAACGCGAGGATCAGGCACAGCGTCCGCAAGAGGAGATGGCCGTTGAGCGCGACGAGATCCCCGAGCGCCTTGCGGTCGAGGAGGCGACTCCAGGAGGGTAGTCGTGGCCGCGCCGCGAGGAGGGCCGGGAGCGCGGCGCAAAGGCCAACGTACTGTGCGAGCGCTGAGGACAGGCCGGCTCCGGCAGCGGCCCAGTCCAGGCGAATGATGAAGAGCCAGTTGAGGGCCACATTGGCCAGATTGGTTGCGAGGGTCAGCAGCAGCACTGGCACGGCGCGAGCTTGACCGAGGAGCCATCCGACCACGACGAGATTGAGCAGGACTGCCGGTGCTCCCCAGAGTCGTGCCCGGTAGTAGTCGACGGCAGCTCGTTCGACATCCGCGGCGCCGTCGAGGATTCGAAAGGCCACACTTTCCATCGGGCCGCGAAGGAGCAAGAGCAGACTGCCCAGGAGGAGTGCCGTTGCGAGTCCACGAGCCAGGATTGCTCCGGTTTCCGGCGAGTCGCCTCGGCCGACGGCCTGCGCTGTGCTCCCGGTGGTCGACATTCTCAAGAAGCCGAGCCCGAAGTAGACAACGTCGAAGATCAGGGCCCCAAGAGCGGCGCCACCCAGGTAGTACAGCTGATCGAGGCGCCCGAGCATTGCGGTATCGACGAGTCCGACCAGAGGGACGGTCAAGCTTGCAGCGATGTTGATCGAGCCCAGCCGAGTGAGCTCCGGCAGGAACGAAGGGACGCCTTGAGGTCCTGCTGGCTTCTCGTGCATCTAGGGGAGTGCGAGTCGTACGGCGGAAGGGAGCGAGGGTGTTGGCGGGTCCGATCGAACCCGACCCTGGACTTGCGTCGACCGTCAGCAGCGTCGGGAACTGCGAACACGGCGAGCTCGCAGGAAACCAAGTCCCCAGCCTGCTACTGTTGCGCCAATCATGAACGGACTCTTGCGCTTCTCGCGCGCCATCGACCGGATGAACGGGGCGATCGGCTCGGTCATCTCTTGGCTGGTCGTCGTCATGATCTTGATCGGTGCCTTCAACGCGGTGGCTCGCTACCTGGGGCGGTTTACCGGATGGAACCTGAGCTCGAACGCCTACTTGGAGCTGCAGTGGTACCTGTTTTCGCTGGTGTTCCTGCTGGGAGCTGCGTGGACCTTACGCGAGAACGCACATGTGCGGGTGGATGTGCTGTATTCGCGCCTGAGCGCTCGCTCGCAGGCGTGGATCAACACCGTCGGCGCCGTGGTCTTCCTCCTGCCATTTGCAGTGTTCGGCTTCGTGATGTCGATCGAGACGGTCGTGGACTCGTGGAAGGTGCTCGAAGGGTCTCCCGACCCCGGGGGGCTGCCGCGCTATCCCCTCAAGACGATGATTCCGGTGGCGTTTGTCCTGCTGTTCGTCCAGGGATTGAGTGAGCTCTTCAAGAGCATGGCCGTTCTTCGAGGTGTCGCCACGGTAGAGCTCGGAAGTGGAGTGACGGCCACCGCAGCAGAGCCGTCGAGCGAGGAGGATCGAGATGGCAGGTGACTGGCTGGGACCACTGATGTTCGTCGTGGTCTTCCTGTTCATCTTCGCGGGGTATCCGGTGGCGTTTTCGCTCGGTGGTGCCGCGTTGATCTTCGCCGGTATCGGCGTCTTGTTCGGCTACTTCGACTGGATCTTCCTGTCGGCGTTCCCCGAGCGGATCTACGGCGTGATGTCCAACTATGTGCTCCTCGCCGTACCGTTCTTCATCTTCATGGGAACGATGCTCGAGCGCTCTCGCCTCGCGGAAGATCTCTTGCGGACCATCGGGCTGCTTTTTGGGCGGCTCCGCGGAGGTTTGGCGCTAGCGGTGGTGTTCGTCGGCGCTTTGCTTGCCGCGGCGACCGGAGTGGTAGGTGCCTCGGTCGTTGCCATGGGAATGATCTCTCTGCCAGTGATGATGCGCTATCGCTACTCACCCGAATTGGCAACGGGTGTCATTACGGCTGCCGGGACTCTGGGCCAGATCATCCCGCCGAGTGTGGTGCTCGTAGTCTTGGCCGACCAGCTGGGCGTCTCGGTCGGAGACCTTTTTGTCGGTTCACTCATTCCCGGTGTGATGCTTGCGGGCTTGTACGCCGTCTTCGTCGCGGCCGCGGCGATCGCCAAGCCCGAGCTTGCACCGGCACTACCTGCCGAGGAGCGAGACGAGGCGAGAGAAGGCTTGATCAAGCAGGCGATGCTCGTGATGGTGCCGCCACTGGTCTTGATCTTTCTCGTGCTCGGAAGCATCTTCGCTGGCGTCGCGACGCCGACGGAAGCCGGCGCACTGGGAGCGGTTGGTGCGATGTTGCTGGCCGCGGCTGGTAAACGGCTGACGCGCAAAGCAGTCACCGAAACGGCTCGGGAAACGTCCCGTCTCACCGCGATGGTGGTATTTCTGCTCATCGGTTCGACGGCATTTGCGTTGGTCTTTCGCGGCCTCAACGGCGACATCTGGATCGAGGAACTGCTGACCAACCTGCCTGGCGGGGTCATCGGATTTCTCATCGTGGCGAATCTGGCGATCTTCTTCCTGGGCTTTTTCATCGACTTCTTCGAGATCGCGTTCATCATCATGCCGCTGCTGGTTCCTGCGGCGCGGATTCTCGACGTCGACCTGGTGTGGTTCGGGGTGATGGTGGCGATGAACCTGCAGACCTCTTTTCTGACACCGCCTTTCGGGTTCGCGATCTTCTACCTTCGCGGAGTTGCGCCCAAGAGCATCAAAACGACCCAGATCTACCGAGGTGTGATTCCTTTCATCGTGATTCAGATCATCGGTCTGGTTGCCATCATCGTGTATCCGGAGTTGGTTTCGGGTCTGCTGGGGCGTTGAGCCCGGTAGGGTTCAAGCGACTGCTCGCGGCGGCCGTCGTGACTGCGCTGGTCGGCTGCGGAGCGTCGCAAGAGCAGTCGATCGACGACGGGCCAGCAGCAACCGAGTCGGACACTCGAGACGGAGGTGACGCATCACCCGTCTCAGGTACGCCAGTCGAGGCGACCTCGCTGCTCGGACGACCTCTTCTGCAGCCAACCTTCTCTGAGTCCAGGCGAGAGCTGCTCGAAGCGAACCTCCAGTCTGCTCGAGACCTTCTGGAAGAGGAGCCGGATAGTGAGGATGCCATCGTTTGGGTGGGACGGAGGCTGGCCTACCTGGGGCGATACCGCGAGGCGATCGAGACCTACAGCGCCGGACTGGCCTCACACCCCGAGTCCTTTCGTCTGTTACGCCATCGGGGGCATCGCTACATCACGCTGCGGCGTTTTGACGATGCAGTCCGCGACCTCGGTCGCGCGGCCGAATTGATGGCAGGACATCCGGTGGAAGTCGAGGAGGATGGAATTCCCAATCGTCTTGGTGTGCCGCTCTCGAATACTCAGTTCAACGTCTGGTACCACCTCGGGCTGGCCCACTACCTGCTCGGAGACTTCGAAAGTGCGCTGGAGGCCTATCGGCGCTGTCTCGCGGTCTCTGACAACCCCGACCTGCTCGTCGCGACCACCGATTGGATGTACATGACCCTGCAACGGCTAGGGCGCGCAACCGAAGCGGAGGCGCTGCTCGAACCGATCACGGACGATCTCGAGATCATCGAGAACGTCAGCTACTTCAAGCGACTCAAGCTGTACCGTGGGGCGCTCCAGCCTGAGCAGCTGCTCTCACAGCAATCGCCGGACTCCCCTCCTGCGGACCCGGACAGCGCCGAGGACCCCGCTCTCGAGCTTGCAACCCAGGGCTACGGTGTCGGTCATTGGTACTGGCTCACCGGTCAGCGTGAGGAAGCGATTTCGATCTTCGAGTCGGTGCTCGAAGGAAGTAGCTGGGCGGCATTCGGGTACATCGCTGCCGAGGCCGAGCTGGCGCGGATCGCATCCACGACCGGCTAACGCGACCAGGCCGCCGGCCGGGTTACGCCAACCCGCGTTACCTCGAAACGAGAGCGCAGTGCCGATCCGGTCCGCCGAGCGGTGAGGAAAGGTCAGCTGCCGTAGGCGAAGGTCGAGAAGGCCTGTTCTGATGTGGAGAACCACCGGTAGCTCGTCGAGCGAAACTCCTTCCAAGACTCGAAGACCTTGCGGTACGTCTCGTCCTTGGCAGCTTCCTCTTCCATCAGATCGAAAGCCTGCGTCTGAGCCGCCTGGAGGATGTCGTCGGAGAAGCGACGCAGCTCGACTCCGTGATCGAGAAGACGGCCGAGGGCGGGCGGGTTGAGCGCGTCGTAGCGAGCGGTCATGGTGTCTTCGGCGACTCGTGCTGCCGCCTTGAGAATCTCCTGGTAGCCGCTGGGAAGCTCATCCCATGCCTGGGCGTGCACATAGATGCTGAGATTCGGGCCTGGTTCCCACCAGCCAGGGTAGTAGTAGTACTTGGCGACTTGATGAAACCCGAGCTTCTCGTCGTCATAGGGGCCGACCCACTCCGTTGCGTCGATGGCGCCTCGTTCCAGCGCGGGATAGATCTCGCCACCGGCGATGGTCTGGACGGTGACCCCGAGGCGGTCCATGACGGTCGCACCGAGTCCGGGGATTCTCATCTTGAGGCCTTTGAGGTCGGCAGAAGACTCGATGGCGCGCCGGAACCAGCCGCCCATCTGGGTGCCGGTGTTGCCTCCAGGAAGGGCCTTGATGTTGAAGTCGGAAAAGATGCCTGCCATGAGGTCACTTCCGCCACCCTCGTGCAGCCATGCAGACTGTTGCCTCGTGGTCAGGCCAAAGGGAACCGCGGTGTCGAACGCCAGCGTCGGATTTTTGCCGGTGTAGTAGTAGCTCGCGGTGTGCCCAAGCTGTACGGTGCCCTTCTGAACGGTGTCCAGGACCTGGAGAGGGGGGACCAGTTCGCCTGAAGGGTAGGCACGGATCTGAAACCGCTCGTCGGTCAGTTTGGAAACCGTCTCCGCGAAGACCTCGGCCGCGCCGAAGATGGTGTCCAGTGACCTGGGAAAGCTGGAGACGAGTCGCCAGTTGAGACGTGGCTGAGTGATGACGGCTGGGCCCGAGCTCTCGCCACCCGCACACCCCGTGGCGGTGGCGATCGCGCCGAGGGCGGCGCCTTTGAGGAGCTGACGACGTCCGACTCCTTCTTCGGAGGGAGTATCGGACGAACCATCGGCTGCCTTGGCGGCGGACTTGGCGAGTGGATTGTCGGACACGAGCGTCTCCTTGTT
>JANQPS010000736.1 GCA_028285365.1 Thermoanaerobaculia bacterium
AGCGTGGGAGCCGTCGGTCCCCGCATCGAGCGTTCCGATGGCAAGCTCGAGCCCAGCTGGGACCAGGATCTGACGTTGTGGCGAGAGCTCGCTCGGAGACGACGCTGGCGAAGGTGGCGGGCCGGTGACCCGACCACTCTCCAGGAGTTGGCGCACGAGGCGCGTCAGGTCACGTCGGTCGACTGGCTCAGCGGTGCCTGCCTGCTCATTCTCCGTGAGGCCTACGAGAAGATCGAGGGCTTCGACGAAGGCTTCTTTCTGTACTTCGAAGACGCCGACCTGTGCCGTAGGGTGCGCGAGGCAGGCTACGGTGTGCGCTACGAGGACGGCGTTCGCGCCGTTCACCTCGGCGGGCAGAGCTCGGCACGACGGCCCGTCGACTCGTATTACCGAGCCAGCCAGCGTCGCTACTACGGCAAGTGGCGACCGCTCCTGGAGCGGTTCATCCTGCGGCTCGTCCGCTGAAGCCGGAGCTCGAGCTCAGCCGCCAGCCGCCACCTGCGGAGTATCAGCCACGTCCTCGCCGTCCACCGTCTTGCGAATGGTGAGCTTGGCCACGACCTCGTCGTAGCCGGAGGCGATGTCGGCGCGCTCGTAGAACCCGCGCTCGCGCAACGTATGGTGCAGTCGGGCCAACTGGTGGGGCGGCACGCTCGGCATCAGATGGTGCTCGAGATGGAAGTTGACGTGGTTCGGAGCAATCGTCAGACGCTCCCACCACCGCGCGTAGGTCGTGCGAGTGTGCATTCGCGGATCCGAGTCGAAGAGGTCCGGAACCACCGCGTGCTCGGCCGCCTGGCGAAGCCGGGAAAACAGCATGTTGGTGGTGAGCCAGGAGCCCATCCACAGGGCGTACAGCCACGGATGACCGATCAGCGAAAATCCCGCCAGCATCAGACCGTTGACCACGACCGAGCGCCACATGACCGGGAGGCCACCGTAGCGCGCCGTGAGGTACAAGGTCTTGATGCCGGTCCGAGCCGTCAGGTCGCGCAGGATCTTGCGCCTGAAGCTCGCCTTGGTCACTGCGTAGTGGCGGTAGTTCTCGAGATCCGGATCGTCCTCCGAGCCCGCTGCGATGTGGTGTCGCGCGTGCTTCTGGAAGTAGCCGTCCATGTCACTCCAGATCGGCGAGCCAGCGAGCCACCGGCCAACGAAGCCGTTCAGCCACGGGCTCTTGAACATGCCTTTGTGCGCCGAGTCGTGCATGACCACGGCCAGGCCGAGCTGGCGCCCGCCGAGCAGAATCATCGCCGGCACCACGGTGAAGACACTCGGCCAGATCGCGACCACGGCCATGATCCCGGCGATCATCGCGTAGTTGACGACGAGCTTCTGCAGCCCCGCCCAATCGCTCTTCTGCATGAAGCCGGCGATCTCTTCTCGGGTGAGGACCTCGTTGACCTTCATGATGCGAGCTTACCAAGCGTTTGCCCGCTGGGCGGAACGGGACTTGGCTCCGTCTGAACGCTACTGCGGCAGGAGGCGCTGCAGCTCACCCGTCCAGTTGACGATCACTCGCAACTCGGTCGACTGTTCACCCTGGTCGGGCCGGAGAACGAGAAACCGCTCACCATCGGGCGTCACGTCGAGTGTGAACTGGTCTGTCTCGATCTCCACGACCCGTTCAGGCAACGACCACGATTCGCCTGCCGATGCCGAATCGGCCCGAATCACCTGAATGCCGTCGGCCGAGGTCACGTAGATCTCGTCATCCGTCTGGCCCCAGGTTGGCATCCCGAAATCGCCCTGTGCGACGAGGTTCTCAGGTCCCGGCGCACCCCCATTCCATTCGCGAACAAAGATCTTGGAGTCACTCAAACCGCGCACGCGGTACACAAACCTCTCACCATCCGGAGAGAAGCTGCCGAAGAATTCTTCGTCATCACCGGTCAACACCGGAGTCTTTTCTGAGATCGGCGGGGGATCGTCCAGATCGAGTGCAAAGACGTCGTGGCCGGTTGTATCCCGTCGCTCGCTGAAGATGAGTGTCTTGCCGTCGGCCATGATTTCGGCCGGGTACTGGCCAAAGGGAGAGACCGTCAACCGCCGAGGCTCTTCGGATCCGTCTCGCGGGACACTGTACAGGTTCATCGTGGCGCCGGGCTCCGCCGAGGCGTAGACGATCGTCTCACCGTCCGGGCTCCATACCGGCAGGATGCCTTCGCCAGCGGGAATCTGCCGAAGCCCCGCTCCGGCGCTCAGAGACCGCCAGATCAGGTTCGCTTCTCCCAAAGGACCCGTTATCGACGAACCGACAAACCGACCATCGCGAGAAAGAGAAGCAAACCGACCGTTCTCGAGGGGCGGGAGTCCGAGAGACTCGGCGACGCCGTTTTGGTCGACCAGCGTCGGAAGGAGCACTCCGGTGACAACAGGCGAGTCCGAATAGATCAGAGTGCCGCTGTCGGTTACAGCCCACTGGTATGGGATCGGCCGAGACTGCATCCCGGTCGGGGTGACGTTCTGCTCGGGCCCCGTGATCTCGAGCGCACGCAGACTGAACGGAACCGCGGTCAACGCACCCGCACGTGCGAAGACGAGATGGCCGGACGGCAGATAGCGGGCCGACTCCGCCTCTTCCAGCAACGTTCTGGATGACCCGGTTTCCGGGTCGACGAGATCGAGGTATCTCTCCTCGAGCGCCATGGCACCGTTGCGGGTCACGATCAGGGCTTTCGATCCTGGAAGGCAGTTTGGATAGCTGGCGATACCGTCTCTGGCAAATTCCCCGACGGGCTCCAGTTCACCGCCAGACGCTGCCAAGCGGTGGAGCCCGCGCTCGATCAGCCCGACATAGATGTAGCCGTCGTCACACCAGGCACCACCCTGCATCTGAAAGACAACGGGTATCTGAAGCTCAGCGATCACCGTAGGCTGTCCACCATCGACGGGCACGCGGATGAGCTCGCCATTTGCGCCATCGTCGCTCGCATAGACCAGCCATTCGCTGTCGTGGGAGAAGAACGGATGGCTGACACTGGCCGAGGTCCCGACCCGCTCCCATTGGTCTTGATCGAGCCGTCGTTTGAAGAGTGTGCCCGCCGACGTTTGAGAGGCACTACCGGGCGACAGATAGACCAGCCACCGACCGTCGGGAGAGAGTCTGACCGTGGAGTTACCCCACTGATACGACGCTCTGACGAGTGGACGATCGGGGGGTAGCTTGAGAGCGTAGTGACGTTGTTCCGGATGCACGAGATCCGCCCTCCCCTGCAAGGCGAGCCACCATCCGCCTAGAACCCCCAGGAGAAGGCTGCCGACAACGAGCGCGAGTGGCAACCATCTCGGCCGCCGAGGTGAGTCCGAGGCGGTTTGAACCGGTTCTTCCAGCTCGAGCAGTTCCAACCGCGCCGTCGTCATGTCACCGAGTCGGTCTCGACGATCCTTGACGAGACATCGCTTCAGGAGTCTCCTGACCGAACGTGGAGTCTCGGAAGGCAGCTGATCGAGGTCCGGTGTGTCTCGCAGCACGGCCGCGATCAGATCCGTCGCGCTCGTGCCGCTGAACGGACGGGCGCCGACCAACCCCTCGTAGAGCGTCACACCAAACGACCAGATGTCGGCCCGACTGTCGCTGGGCTCACCACGCGCCTGCTCGGGGCTGAGGTAGGCGGCCGTTCCCAGGATTTCCCCGACACCCGTCGCGGCGGTCAGGGTCGGCGAGTTTTGGAGGTTGTCGCTGCCGCGCGCAGCGGCGGCGACTCTCTGCTTGGCGAGGCCAAAGTCCAAGATCTTCGCGCGGCCCCCGGGCGCGATCTTGATGTTGGCCGGCTTGAGATCGCGGTGGACAATCCCCTGTGAGTGGGCCGCCTCGAGTCCTTCGGCCACCTGAACGAACAGCGGGATCGCCTCGTCGCAGGGGAGAGCTCCCCGCCGCAGTCGTTCCGCAAGGTCTTCGCCCTCGACCAGCTCCATGACCAGAAACGCCATCGGACCGTCGACCTCGAAGCCGTGGATCGTCGCCACGTTGGGATGATTGAGTGCAGCTAGCGCCTTCGCCTCACGCTCGAAACGTCTGACACGATCTCGATCGCCTTCGGAGTCCTGGGTCAGGACCTTGATCGCGACGTCACGCTCGAGAGACAGGTCACGCGCTCGATACACCTCCCCCATACCACCTGCACCAATGCGGGCGCCCAACTCGTAGTTGCCGAGGCGAGATCCGTGCTCGAGTGTCATGGACTGTGAACGGGATGTGCACCCGCCAGTCTACCGACAGCCCCTTGGTCAACCCGCTTCCAGTTCCTTCTGTAGCGGTGTCGGGAAGCTCGGCTTCACGACCGTGTCGCCGAGCACCAGCTGCAGGCGTTCGACTTCTCGAGCGATGAGGGCCTCCGCATCGGCGCCTACGTCTTCGAGTATTCCGGTCACTATCTCGCCACTCGCGACCTGACTCCACCCTCCCACGATACGTCCATCGAGCCAGATCGTCGGCCCGACGTTGCCGTTGCGATCGAACAGCCGTGGGGCATGAGGACCGAGGAACCAGCTGCGCTCCTTCCAGCCCATGGGTGTGGGATCCAGCGACGGCAGCAGCGCGGCCCAAGGATCGGGTTCCTCCTCATCGCCGCCCAAACCGTCATCTGCCAGCAACAGTCCTGGGCCGAAGTGTCCCTCGTCCTGCTCGATTTCCACCTCGATGACGTCGAGCTGGCTCAAAGCCGCTTTCAGCTTGCCCATTGTCCAACCTGTCCACCACTTGAGATCGGTCAGCGTTCCGGGACCAAATGCCGACAACCAACGACGAACCAGCTCGACGGAGGCCGTCTCTTCGTTCCACTTCGGGTCTCCGTCGGCGCTACCTCCGAGCCAGGCGTCTCTCGCGTGCCAGCTGTGCAGCCGGCTCGTCCACGATCCAGCCGGCCGGCCACGGACGATGCGACCTTCGGCAGCCCAGACGCCGAGCACTTTGCTGGTGGCGTTGACGTCCATCCCCCACTTCGACTTCCCGCCAACTCGAATTCGGGTCGCGAGACGGGGAACTCGCTCGCTGATCTGTCGTGCGGAGAGCCCGTCGTCGGAGCCACGAATCACTTCGGACACCTCGTCCCAAAGACCATCCAGCCACGCACCACCGTCTCCGAGACCCGAGTCTTCGACGAAAGAAACCAGACGTTGGCGCTCTCTTCGGGCGACCGCATCGGACGCCGCCCGCTCGACGAGCGCCACCGAGCGTGCGGACACTACGAACAGTGTTCTCCGCATCGCCAAGAGCCGCACTAGCTGGCGTTCCCGGTACAGCGCTCGATCGAGAGCTTCGAGCTCCGGTTCGATCAGCCGCGCCAGCGTCGAGAGGTACACCGACGCTGGATCGGTTGCGTGGAGCACGACCAGAGCCTCTGCCACGTCGACCGGCGTCGAGACGCGGTGGACCGGCGCAAGGGCGTGTCGAATCCCGAGTCGCTGACGTCTGTGAGAGAGGGTCAGTCCCGAGGGTGTCATCTCAGAGCTACTGCTGGGCGTCCGCTGAATACACCAGGCGCCCTCCCAGGTAGGTCTGCTCGACGCGCACGTCGCGAATGGCGTTCGGATCGATGCTCAGGAGGTCGTCGCTCAGAACCACGAGATCGGCGAGCTTGCCGACTTCGATCGAGCCCAGCTCGTGCTCTTGAAACGTCAGGAACGCGCCGGTTGCGGTGTAGCCCCGCAACGCCTCTCGGACGGTAATGCGCTCGCCTTCGCCATAGACCTCGCCACTTTTGCCCTTGCGCGTCGTTGCGGCATACAGCCCGAGCAAAGGACCGATGGGGAGGATGTCGCTCGAAAGAGCCAGAGTCACCCCGTAGTCCATCGGCGTTCGCAAGGCGTTGTTGTGCTCCAAACGATCTCCGTCGAGGTACTCGCGGTAGCGGCCCTCGAGCGTGTAGGTGAAGTTGGGCTGCTGGGTGATGTGGATCCCGTACCGAGCCATGAGCCCCATCGTCCGAGCGGACGGCATGACGGTGAAGTGGTTGAGATAGTGCCGATGGTCCGATCGGGGTGAGGCGTCCAGCACCGCCACCAGTTCGTCTACGACCAGCTCGATCGCAGCGTCACCTATCGCGTGGATGCCCAGCTGCCAACCCGCCTCGTGAGACTCGCCGATCAGCCGACGCAGCTCGTCGACACTGAGATTGAGCTCGCCGCGATAGTCGGGCCGATGCGGCTGCGAGCCCGCTCGATAAGGCTCTTTGGTGTAGGCCGCCGGCCCGGTGAACCCACCGTCGACAAAAATCTTGATCGCGCCGATCCGCAGGTGCTCGGTGCCGTCACCGGTCTTGCGTCCGAAGCTGGCCATCGCCTCTTCGCCGGCCCAGAAGAGTTGCAGAGTCGCACGCGGGAGCTCCTCGGGACTTTCGCTGTAGACGGCCTCCCAGAGCTCGAGCGACGCGATGGACTCGTTGGCCTCGACGATCGAGGTGATGCCGTGCGAAAAGAGGTCTTGGAGCCGCGCGCGCAGACTGGGCGCCAGTTCCTCGTACGTGGCCCTGGGTACGTGTCGCAGAACCAGACCCTGACGCTCCCGAATGATTCCCGTCAGGCGACCACTCCCGTCGCGCTCGAACGTGCCACCCTCCGGGTCCGCAGAGCTCTCGTCGATACCGGCGAGCTCGAGCGCCGAGCTGCTGGCCACCGCGCTGTGCGCTCCGGCCCTCGTCAGCACGACCGGGTTGTCGGGAGCCGCCGCGTCCAGATCGTCGCGCGTCGGCTTACGCCCCTCGCTCATCTCGTCTTCGCTCCACCCGTAGCCCGAGATCCACTCTCCAGGGCCCAGCTCGGCCGCCTTGGCCGACACCCGTCGAGCGAGCTCCTCAATCGAAGGGACTTCGGAGAGCTCGACGTAACGTCTCGGGACTCCGTCGACGTGAATGTGCGAGTCGATGAAACCGGGGATGACCAGCTTGCCTTCGAGATCGACCAGCTCGGCGGCTTCGTACTGAGCGAGCAGCTCCTCGTCGCCAACCGCCACGATCCGGCCCTCACGAATGGCAACGGCAGAAGCCGTCGAGAACGACTCGTCCACGGTTGCCACCTTGGCGTTGTGCAGAATCAGGTCGACGGCCACGAGAGGCTCGTCCGGCGAGCCACACGCAGCAGCCACGAGGACGGAAAAGAACCCGATCGCGAGCCCGTGAGACCTCACGTCGAGCTCCCAGGGCTGGTCTCGTTCCGGGGACGCCGAGCCATGTACAAACCAACACCGAGCAGGATCCAGACCCCGACCAGCAGCCATTCCTGAGGCCAGATCAGAGCGGCCGGGCTGCCAGGCAGGTACAAGACAAACAGCCCGATGGAGAGAATCAGAGCCAACCATCCCACGGCTCCACCCCCGCCTACACGGAAGGGGCGCTCGAGCTCAGGCTCTCGCCTTCGCAACACGAGAAAAGAGACCGCCACGAAGGCGTAAGCCACCACGATCCCGACACCACCCGCGTCGACGAGCCAGACGAGAGCGGGTCGCCCGAGAAAAGGTGCCACGATCGACAACGCGCCGATCAGAACGATCGCGGCCACGGGCGTGTGGTAGCGCGAGTGGAGCTTGGCCAGAAACGACGGCAGCATGCCGGCCTCGGCCAAGGCATAGACGGCTCGACTTCCACCCACCAGAAAGGCGTTCCAGCTCGTCAGGATCCCGGCAATCCCCGCAAGCACGA
>JANQPS010001035.1 GCA_028285365.1 Thermoanaerobaculia bacterium
CTCCAGCGACGCGAGGCTGGCCTGGTCGACCCGACGACCTATATCGAGGAGGCGCGCCGGCTCGCGCGCGTTCGTCATCCCCATGTCCTGGCTGTCCACGGGGCGGATCTCAATGACGGCAGAGTGGGACTGTGGGCCGATCTCCTCAGTGGTCAGACGCTCGAAACGCTCATTGCGCAGCGCGCTCCTCTGACCGGTCGCGAGGTCCTGGAACTCGCCATACCACTGACGGACGCGCTCGCCGAGGTCCATCGGAGCGACCTCATTCACGGTGACGTCAAGGCGTCGAACGTCTTTCTGACAGATCGCGCGGGACCGGTCTTGATGGACTTCGGAGCTGGGTCGGATGTCGGAAGTGACGGTGCTGCTCCGTCCCAAGGCTCCCCGCTTTCCATGGCACCTGAGCTCTTCGATGCGGGCGTGGCGACCAAGAAGAGCGACATGTACTCGTTGGGCGTGCTGCTGTACCGACTCCTTGCAGGCTCGTTCCCGGTCGAGGCCAGTTCTCTCGAAGACCTTGCGCGTGAGCATCGAAGCCGCTCCACTTCGATTCGCCTCGAAGCGCGTGCTCCGCGGGCCCTCGTCGGGCTCGTGAGCGCCTTGTTGTCGACCAACCCCGCCGAGCGCCCGAGCGCAGATGAAGTGGCGACCAGGCTTCGTTGGATCGAGAGCGCACCTCGTCGCAGGCGCCGTTCGGCGCTGGCCTGGGTGGCGATCGTTGGTCTCGCGGTCGGGCTGCTAGCGGTCTCGACGGCGCTGGTGCAAGTCCAGAAGTCGCAAGCGCGCGCCGTCGCCGCCCGTGACGAAGCGGAGACCGTCAACGACCTCTTGCAGAAGGTGCTCCTCGCCCCCACCGTCAACAATCTCGGTCCGTCTTCGTCGATCGCTGATCTCTTCGAGCGCGCGGAAGAAGAGGTCGAAGTGGCTTCCGAGTCCCAGCCCGGTGCCGCGGCGCGAGCGCTCGCCGGACTGGCCTACTCGTGGACCGACCTCGGGGATCTGGAGCGTGCAGAGCGCATCGCGCGCCGCGCGGTCGAGATCCAGGCTGCCACAGAAGGAGACGAGAGCACACCGTCGAGGACTCTCCTCTCGGTGCAGGCTCGGCTGGTCATGGTGCTTCGTCGAGCGGAGCGCGCCGAGGAGGCTCTCGCGCTGGCTCGGCAACTCCAGACTTGGGAGTCGACTCTGCCGGACGACGACGAGCTGCGGCTGCGGCTGAGACACGAGCTCGCGGCGCTGGCGATCAGCACCGGTGATCGCGAGAGTGCCCGTCGTTGGTTCGAGGACGGGGTCGCGCTGGCTGAAGCGCTGGCACCGCGTCACGCGTCGTCGAGGCGACTCCTGTTGAGCGAATACGCGGCCTACCTGGCTGCCAATGGTGAGTCTCACGCAGCAGCCGACATTCTCGACGACGTGCTGGCGCTCCAGATCGAGGTGGAGGGAGAGCGCGACGGCAACACGCTTTCCGCTCGTCACCACCTGGGACGGGCTCTCACACTCGCTGGTCGGTTCACAGAGGCAGAGCAGGTCCTGACCGAAGGTCTACGAGTCGCCGACGAGTGGCTGGGTGTAGCGAGCCCACAAGCGATCGCGTTGCGTAACGCGTTGGCAGCGCTCTACGACCTTCAGGGCGCGTCCGACAAGGCTCTGCCCATTCAGCGTCGGCTCGTGGAGATCCTGCGAGCGACTGCCGAAAGGCCGTCGTACGACCTCCTGGTCATTCTCGGGAATCTGGGGACGGGCCTCCTCAACGCTGGTCGCTACGAAGAAGCCGAGCCGCTTCTTGCCGAAGCCGTAGCGATTGGCAGTGAAGACTTCGGCCCCCGCGACCAGTCGACGCTCATCTATCGCTACAACCTCGCCGAGCTCGACTACCGCAGAGGAGACCTGGCATCGGCCTGGGCTCGCATCGCACCTCTTGTCGTCGATTGCCACACCGCTCTCGGCTCGGATCACGCGGTCACGCATACCGTTGTGGCCCTCGAGGCTCTCCTCGAGGTCCTGACCGATACGCGGCGCGCATCTGGCAGCGGACCGGACGAAGAGATCGCTGGTCGTCTCGAAGGCAATTCGATCGAGAGACTGACCGAGGTCTTGCGCCTCAATCGCGCCGCGTCAGGCGGAAACTCCGCTCACACGCTGCAGCTCCAGGTGTTCTTGGCAGAAGCCCTGGCCAGCGCCGGGCGATGCCCGGAAGCCGAAGAGCAGCTCGTCGACTTTCAGACCGTGGCGGCCGGTTTGCTCAGCCCCTCCAGCTGGCTCTTCAGCAAGACACAGCAGTTACGCAGCGACTGCGGCCTTCCTCGCTGAGTGGCGGTTCTGGAGGCTCAGGTCGTCGACGCCGGCGACCTGGTTGCGTAGGGCTGCTGCGTGTCTCGGTATGCGCTGTAGCCGTGGAGTTTCCGGACAAGAGTCCGATTCGTGTTCGGTTGCGCTCGCGTGTTCGTTGCTCCCCCCGAACCAAGACGCGGCGGTTCAGCAGACCGCCGAAGAAACACGGGATTGGAGCGACACGATGCACACTCTGCTACTCACCAGAACACCACACAGCCGGCGTGTTCGCTGGCGTTGTCGCCCGAGCACACGTACGGGCGTGGGACTTCTCGTCGCGATCCTTGCGGCGAACACCCTTTGGTCTCGAGCACTGCTGCCAACGGGGCTGCCTTCGAGCGCCGGTGGCTCGATGTCCGAGCCGCTGACGGAACCGCCAGGGATCACCAGTGAAGGGCGGTGGCTGATCGAGGAGCGCCATCCCGAGGAGAAGTCCTCGCTCTCAGTGGGTACGGCTCCGGTCAGCGTTCGCATGGGCGATGTCCCGCAAGAGCCCAGGGACGGTTCGGTTGGCGATCTGACGAGGCCGCAGATGGCGCCCGGCGGTGGACACGGCGGCGGGGATCCTCACGATCCGGAGCTACCTGCTGGCGGGTCGGGGCCGACGGACCGCGTGTCTC
>JANQPS010001057.1 GCA_028285365.1 Thermoanaerobaculia bacterium
CTTCGTTCTTCCATCGATCAACGACGAGACCGCGCAGACGGGACTCTTGCAGCGAGGGGCGACGTTCCTCTTCGAGCCGTCAGAGACCTACGATCTCTACGTCAATCTGCTCGGTTCGCTCGAGACCGGAGCAGCCCGCCACAACCTGCTCTTCGGAGCTGACGTCTTCCGCATTTCCAGTGGTTTCCAGTTCGGCTTCCTGGATACACCGCCGCCGATTCCACTGACGGGGCTCACGAGCCCGTCACCCCGTCCAACCGTGCCTGCGGCCGACGACGACACGACACGCTTCTCCTCGCGCCAGAACGGCTACTACTTCCAGGACCAGATCGACGTGGGTGACAGGTGGGCCTTCCTGTTGGGAGGACGCTGGTCCGAAGAGCGCGGAGAGAATCTCTTCCGAGTAGCCGACGACGAGAAGTTCACTCCACGAGTGGGGGCGGTGTTTCTACCCAGATCCAACGTGTCCCTCTACGCGAGCTACTCGACGTCTTTTCAGTCGAACACCGCCTTTGGTACCACGGCAGATGGCGAGCTCTTCGACCCGCTCGAAGGCAAGCAAGTCGAGCTGGGACTCAAAGCCGACTTCCTGCAAGGGAGGCTCTCGCTGACCTCGGCCGTCTACGACCTGACGCGCGAGAACGTGCCCGCACCGGATCCGGCCAACCCCGGTTTCAGCATCCTCATCGGTGAAGAGCAGGCGCAAGGTCTGGAGATCGATGGCGTCCTTCGGATCCAGAACCGCCTGCGCCTCTCGTTTGCCTACTCGTGGGCCGAGACGGAGATCGTCAGAAGCAACACTGCCACCGAGGGCAACCGTCTCGCCAACTTTCCGGAGCACTCGGGACGAGTCTGGCTCACCTACGACGTGGCTCGCATCGATGGTCTTGGCTTCAACGTCGGCCTGCGCGCGATGGACAGTCGACCTGCCAACACCGCCAACAGCCTGTTCCTCGACGGTTTTACCGTGTTCGACGCAGCCGTCTTCTGGGACATGAACCGCTACCGCGTCGCACTGAATCTGGACAACCTCACCGACGAGGAGTACTTCCGTCTCGGCGGCCCGTTCGGCCCCTCTGGTATTCCGGGTGGCCCATTCGAGGCGCGCGTTTCGTTGACGATCCGAGCCTGGTAAGGCCAAAGTGTTCACCGAGGCTCCCCTGCGGAGCTCATTTCGACAGGTTGCCACAACCGATCTGTTGGAACTCGGGCGCGACCGACGCCTCGTAGCGACGGTCGTCGCCTGCTGGGTCCTGTGGGGGCTGGCCCTCGCCCTGAGCATCGACGAACACCTGCAGACCACAGCAGATCGAGACTTGGCCACGGAGGCCAGTCGCGAGGCGTGGCTCAGTCAAGGCCAACGCAACCCGCACGACGCCGGACACTGGGGAACGTTCCTCTTCCGCGAGCGGACGCCCTTGGCGCTCCTCGATCCCGGAATCGAGCCAGCCATCGGCTCGTGGATTCGTCTGGAGACCCATACCCAACACGACGCTGACGGTCGTCCGCTCGACGCGGCAACACAGGAGGCTCGCTGGAGTGCCGTCCATCCAGCATTTGTCCTCGGAACCCTCGTACCGCTGCTCATCGTGATCCTCCTGCACGACCGGGTCTGCGGGGATCGCGAAGACGGCCGCTGGTCCCTCCTACTCGTGAGCGGACTGTCGCGTCGGGACCTCGTGACGGGGAAGATCCTCGCTGCGAGCGTCGTCGGCGCGGTTGTCGTCACACCCATGCTGCTGAGCGGCGCTACAGCGGTCCTGTTCGTTTCGCAGGACACGGACCTGGTGCGCGTCATCAGCTGGGCCGGCGCAGCAGCTCTCTACACCGTCACCTGGATCTTGCTGGGCCTAGCGATCTCGGCAGCGATGAACACGCGCTCCCGCGCGCTCTTGCTCGGCGTCGCCGTCTGGTTTTTTGGTGTCGTCGCGCTGCCGCGAGTTGCCGTGTCCGTCGCCGAGGCCGTTCATCCAGCACCGTCAGCTTGGGGCTTCGCCCGATCGGTGGAGCAGTTACAAGACGATCGTTGGACGATCCCGTATCGAGCCTCGGTGAGCTTCAACGCCATCTATTCACGGATCGAGTCCGAGTGGATGACCAAACAGGGTGTGTCGGATCCTGCGCTGCTCACCGTGGATCCCTTCGGTTTCGCCATCGAGGAGACCGAAGAGCAAGGTCAGCGAGCCTACGACCGCACCTACGGCGACCTCGTGCGGACCTTCGAGCAACAAGACGAAGTCACCCGGCTCATCGGGCTGTTGACTCCAGCCGTAGCGTTCGGACGGTTCTCCGCGGGCCTTGCCGAGAGTGATCTCGCGGCTCACCAGAGGTTTCAGGAAGAGGCCGAGAGCTACCGTCGCGCCATGATGCTGACTCTCAACATGGCAGTCGCACATCGCGGCCGGGAGCGCCCGATGACCGAGGGTAGCCGGATGGACGGATCGTTCGAAGCCGACCGTCGCTTGTGGGAATCCATCCCTCCTTTTCGGCCCGAAGGCAGGTCGACGAGCGAAGTCCTGACTTCGGTCCGCGGCGATCTCGTGAGCCTGCTCGCGCAGGCTCTCGCTGCATTGACGCTCGCGTGTGTCCTGATCAAGGCGCGATGAGACACCAATGAACCTGCTGAACCTCCGCCTGGAGTGGACGCTGATCCGCTACGAGCTTCTTCTGCTGAGCCGAGCGCCTGCCTTCCGCCCCCTGTGTGCGTTTCTGGTCATCGCGTTGTCGCTGTCAGCGTGGAACGGAGACAACTGGGTTCGCACTCTCGACACCACGCGCCAACACATGCTCCAGGAGCAGGAACAGCGTTGGCAGACTCACGTCGAAGACGCCAGACGATTCGAGGAGGGCACTCTCGATCCGGGCTTCAGCGATCCGTTGAATGCCTACACTCTCTACGGGTGGACTCCCTGGTCATCACAGATGGAGTCGCGCAGGCTCGCGTACTTGGCTGTGGGTCAGAGCGATCTTCATCTCTCGTATCGGATCACCTCCCCGGCTCAACCCAACCCGTTGGGTCATCACTCGGAGATTCAAAACCCATCGACGCTCGTGCTCGGTCGATTCGACGTCGCGCGCTGCGTCACGCTCGTGCTCCCGCTGCTGCTGATGGTCCTGGTGCTACCCACGACCGAGGAGACAAACGGACCTCTGGGGCATCTGATCGATGTGCAATCAGGTGCCATGCCAAGAGCCTTCCTACGGAGAACCATCGTGCGTTGGGCGTCCTTCTGCGCTCTGACCGGAGGGCTCATCGTCGCGCTGACCGCCATCTTCTCGCCACGAGCGTTCATGGAAGAACCAGCAAACCTCGTCTTCGCCGTCGTCGCGAGCGCGGCCTATTTGTCCACATGGGCGGCGCTCGCACTGGGTTCGAGTCTGCTCGGATGGTCCGGCACGCGCTCGGCCATGGCCTCCGCTCTCGTCTGGTTCGCAGCCTGCCTCATCGCGCCGGCGGCCGTCGACGGGGTTGCAACTTCGAGAGCACCCCACCCCGACGCCCTGCTCGAGCTGCTCGAGGAGCGCGCGCAGGATCTTCGGCTCGCGGATCGGACCGATCTCGCATCCGAGCTCGCCGCTGAACTCGATGCTGCCGATCCGCTACCGTCGAGTACCAATATCGCTTCACGAGTCGAGCACATGAGGCGCCTACGCAACTCTCGCGAAGACGCTCTTGCCACGTTGCGAGACGCGCGAGACTCTGCTGCCCGAGGTCTCGCGACTCTTCTCCCGCCACTTCTCACTCAGCGTCTCCTCCACCAGGCCTCCGGCACAGACACGCAAAGCTTCCTGGCATACGAGGCGTTTCATCGGGGCGTGGGGGAGAGTCGTGTCCGGATCACGCTCCCAGCGCTCTTTCGCGGTGAGGACTCGGGGCTCCTGGAGAGGCGTGCTGTCGAGACTTTTGTGTCTCCCTCGACCCTGGGTGACGAGGCACTGCCAAGCACGTCACTCAGCACCTTCTGTCTTCTCGTGCCGGGCCTCCTGGTCGCCTTCTGGAGCGTCCGGAAACGCAGTTGAGGGCAAAGGCCCTGAACCGCCATAGCAGTCCGGTAGAACGCCAAGGGAGCCCAAACCATGGAACGGGACAACACGACGACGAGACGCTTTCTCGAGGACGCTGGCATCGCTCCTGGCATGCGAGTCCTGGAGATCGGTTGTGGTGGTGGCGAGGTGACCGAGGTGCTGGCCCGGCTCGTCGGTCCAGCTGGTGCCGTCGCCGCAATCGATCGCAGTGAAGACATGCTGGCCAACGCCCGAGATCGTCTGAGCCAGGCTGGCGTCGACAACGTTCAGCTGATGACTCTCGATGTCACTGGGGACTTGACCAGACTCGACCAGTTCGAGCGCGACTCGTTCGACGCACTGACCGGGCGCCGGGTCCTCATGTATCTGCAGGATCCCGTCGGGGCGCTCCGCCGGCTCTGCCGATGGCTGCGCGAGGGTGGCCTGGTCGTCTTCGAAGAGACGGATCTGACCATGGTACCGGCACGCAAGAGTCCGCTTCCTGCTCACGACCAGCTGGCCGACTGGCTGAGGAAGATGCTCGTCGCGGAGAATGCCAACACCACGATGGGCTTCGACCTCCCCGCCACGTTCGTGAGTGCCGGACTGAGCTTCGAAGGAATTCGGGCCGAAGCCGTCATCGAAGGCCAGGGCGGGCAATTTGCCCCCTCTCAGCTCCTGCGCCTGGTCCAGGCGAGGCTGATCTCTTCTGGCCTTACGACCGAGGCAGAGGTGGAGGCTCTCGCTGCCGAGCTCGACCACCAGAGTCCCGATCCCACCACGGTGTACGTGAACGGCATGAGCTTCTGCGCTTGGGGGACCAACCCGTCTCAGTAGACCCAAAAAGGACTCGGGCGCGTGAGGACCCGACTGGAAAAACACGGGGCTCAGCGCCCGATCGCAAGCGAGTCAACGTGCTCGGCCTTCCACGTAGGCTGCTGGCACGGTCAAGCGGAGCCCTCCGCGCTCACCTGCCATTCGGTTGAGCCGCACTTCGATCTCTTCAAAGACCACGGTCTGCTGTTCGGTGCCCCCAAGAACGCTCTTCCAGCCGTCGAGAAAGCCCAGCTTGCTCAGGTAGGCACGGAGAAACGCGCTGCCGTCGGCGTAGCAAAGCTCGAGCGTCTCTTCCTGACATTGCGTCACCTCGAAGCCGCCGTCAACAAAGAGTACGTTCAACCCGGTGACGGTGGCTCGATGGGCTTCCTGTTGCCGAAGACGGTCCACCAGCTCCGCGAGACCCAGATCCTCCAAGACCTGTGCAAAAACCTCGTAGAACTCCCCCATGTGGCCGACGAGGTTGGTCGTGAGCGCAATGCGCCCGTGCGGCCGGCAGACCCGCCGACACTCCGCCATGACGGCAGGCGGATCGTCGAAGTTGTTGATCCCGAGGTTCGACACGATCAGATCGAAGGTATCGTCTTCGAAGGGCATGTCGGCAGCATCACCGTCAGCGATATGGACGTTGCTGTTGCCACGAACCCGCTTCTTGAGCCGCGCCCGCACAATCGCATGAGCCCACGAGTCGATCCCGTGCACCACGGATGTCGGCCCGAGGCGATCGGCCAGCTCAAAGAGCGGGAATCCCGTCGCACACCCGACATCGAGCACGGTGAGGCCCGGCCTCAGATCGAGGTGCCGGAACAGAAGCTGACCAAACAGCGACGACCAGTAGGTCAGCTCGTCGAACGTCTCGGCGAACTCAGGGCTCGAGAGGTCACCCTCGAAATCGAGATAGTCGGTCATCGCTCAGTTCCCTCGAGTCTTGGTTGCGCTCGTTCGGGGCAGTGTGCCCGTCGCGCCGTCATACATGCAACAAGAGACTCGCCGAGGCGCGAGGCGATCTGCTCTTTCGTCAACGTCACGCGCGGGCGATGGACGTGGCAGCACATCAGCCGCATGCCCATCACCCGAGCGTTTCGGAACCGATCCGCGTGATCAGCAGGAGCTTCCTCGAGGAAGAGCTTCGGACCACAAATCGGTAGTCATCGCGCTCAGCTGCACGGGAAGGCTTCGACGTCACGAATCGTCTCGAACGCAGAGCCCAGAGGGTTGTTGTAGGTGCGCTCCGCATCGGTCAGCGTGTCGAGCACGTTGATGTCGACCTCGACATCGGTGAGACCCGCGATAAACACCCAGTAGTGGTTGTTGATGGCGCAGCCATCGAGCACCTTGATGTCGATCTCGACGTTGTCGGGGTCGAAGAAGGTGAACTGACCAGAGTCAGCGGTGGCGACCCGAGCCTGTCCGACGCCGTTCTCGCCGCTTGCGGTGCTGAACGCGCTCGTGACCTGGAATCTCTCGTCGTTGAGGCAAAGGCCCGTGGGACCCTCGAAACATCCGTCGATCTGGGCACGCACTTCGCCAGACGGAACCGCTTCGCTGTGAATGTTCACGTAGAGTCCTCCTTCGAGCAATGAAGTCACCTCGGCGGCGTCGACATCAAAGGTCTCGTTGAGGGGGTTGGCAGCATCGCCGAACGGCAGAACAACGGGACCGTTCTCACCAGCGACACCCTCGTGGACGTGAGCCGCGACGGCGTCCTCGACGTCGTGCTCACAGAACACAGACAGCCGATCCAGGGTTTCGTTGAGTGAAGCGTGGCAGGCGGCCGTGGCCGTCGTCTCGACCGGGGGAACCTCCTGGCCACCGTCGCCGGTGAAGGTGATGGTGGTGGCAGGCGCACGGCTGATGGTGATGCGGGCGATCGGATAGCCGGGGACCGTGAAGTCACCGTTGGGTCGAGCCGTCAGGACACGGCCGCCGGGGATCAAACCAGGATGAAGGGTCACGACGCCACCCTCGACCGTTCCCGTGTCAGCGGCAGCCTGACCGAGGGCCGCCGTCGATTCCTCGGCTTCGTCGTTGACCTCGGTTCCGGCGTCGAGCACTTCGCGACCGTAGATCGTCGCCGTGAAGCTCGTGAGGTTGCCGCTCGGATCGAAAACGCGATGAGCGAGTGGATTGCCGTTGGCGATGAACGCGTCGTTCGAGGGAATGATCATGGACGAGTAGCTGAAGTAGCGATGCACCGCGGGATCCAGCTCGGTGACGTAGCGAACGGTCTCACCAGCCATCAACGGTCCTGCGGCACCAGCCACGGTAGCCTGAACGCCACTCGCGGCGTCGACGGCGAACAGGTCGGTCAACGGCCCGGTATTGCCGTCTTCGGCGAGGCGCTCGAGCTCGGCCGACGCTGGGGCATCCCGGTCGTAGAGGTCGAATGTGCCATCGTGAAAACCGATCCAAACCGGGGTCAGAAACACTCCGTCCGACGGCACGAGAGCCGTGATCGTGACCTCGACCTCCTCGGCAAACGCAAAGCCGACAGAGACGAGCAGCGAGAGACACGCGAGAGCCACAACACGTGCGGCTAGGCGTGATGACGTGGGGTGATTGGGGGCATTCTGAGACATGGTTCGACTCCTCGCTCGACGTCGTCCAAGACGTCGAACTCATTCTTGAGAACTGTCCGATCGCGGTGGCGGATCGACTACGCGACGATCTTCCGAGGCACGACTTTTATGGAGTTGCCACTGTGCGGAACACAGGGCCTTGGCTAGAGGCCAATAACACTTGGCTCTACGCAGAAGAGCTGCTCGAGACGCCATCCAATTGATCGGAATGTGACCTGATGGTCGCAAGGTGTCTGTCTAGAGCACTACCGCGTTGCAGTGACTCCGTTTGAGGCGCCATCTCGGATTGCTCGATCTCGGAAACGTTCGAGTGGGGTTCGCGGTCTCGGGTGACTCGGCTCGCAACTCGACCCATCAATGCTCGGACGCTCGCCCGTGGCGACAACGGACTCGCGAACCACGAGAGCACGTCTTCAGATCAAGCGCCTGAGCCTCACCGTCTTGTCGAACTTCGTATCGCCACGCTCGAGAGAGAGGCGCACGTCGCCGCTCCCCATCAACACGGCCCGCACCTCGGCGTAGTTGGCGGATGAGACGAGATCGCCGTTGACGTGGGTCACCAGGTCACCCACCTCGACCCCGGCGTCGGCCGCGGGGGAACCCTCGATGACTCCTTCGACCGTCAGCCGGTCACCTGTGGCCAGACGGAGACCGGATCGGTCGTAGAGGAATGGCTCCGAGTGCGAGCGATTGGGCACCAGGATCATGCGCTCGTTGGCGTAGTCGAATGTGGTGTTGAAACGTCGTAACACCTCGCTGCCGAGGTTCCCGGCAAGCGAGTCGATGCCGCGGGGAT
>JANQPS010001060.1 GCA_028285365.1 Thermoanaerobaculia bacterium
ATTCGTCGCCACGCTGAGCACGTCGGCAGCGCGATCCTGATGGGTGTCGAAGGTCCCAACCACACCTACAAGCTGCCGAGCACCATGGACACGCAGTTCGCCAAGCTGGCGCACCTGGCAAAGGCTGATCCTGCGATCGCAGCCAAGATCCCCGACCTCGGAGTCCTGCTCGAGCGCGTCCTGGGCAAGCTCGAGCGCGAGCCCATGATGGTGACGGTGCGCGATCCCGGCAGCGGCAACGACATCGAGATTCCGATTGGCGCCGACGGTCTGATCTCGATCCTGCGGCGTGACATTGGCGACGCCAGCGACCTGCCGGTGTTTCCCAGGTTGCTGTATTCGATCGATCAGGGGGATGCGAGTGTGCTCGAGTGGTTTGCTCGCAAGCGATTCCGGTTTGGGAGTCACGCCATGTCAGCCGTGATGGACGCGGCATCGGGAGCGACACCGGAACGGCTAGCCCGCATCGAGGCGGAGACTGCTGCGAGCCGATTCAGGAACGTGGTCAACTTTCCCTACCCCGAGATCGGCAAGGTCTGGGGTGCTCCCGACCTCGGACCCGAGTACCGCTCGCCGCTGATCAGCGACACGAGAACTCTGTTTCTCTCGGGCACGCTCGACTTCAACACGCCGCCATTCCAGGCCGAGGAGGTGCGCTGGGGATTCTCGAACTCGTTTCACATCATCGTCGAGAACGCCGGTCACGAGCAGATCATCCAGCATCCCGATGTCCAGCGGGCCATTGGCCGCTTCCTCGCGGGGGAGTCAGTCGATGACGTGACTGCGAGCTTCCCGCCGATGACCTTCGTGCCGCTCGAGGGGAGGGGAGCGAGGCTGGGGCATCCCAGCTTGCGGTGAGGCTCCGATCAGTGAATAGGAGGGAACGTCGGGCACTCTGGGCCCGACGGCTCACTCCAGCATCGAAGGTCACCTGTCTCGAAACGATCGGCGAAGATCTCGTCGGGGAAGCGAACGATGACGCGGGTTGCCGAGCCGGGTGAGCCGGCCGGGTCGGAGCTGATCACCGAGCCATCGTTAACCGTGTCGCCGCTCGTGTCGAAGGTAGCGGTCGCCTGGTTTTCGATCAGCGTGCCCGGTCGTGTACGCGTCGGGATTCTGACCCAGATGGTGACTGTCGCCTCTTCAGCAAGATCGAGAGCTCCGCTCCAAGTGACCAGGGTCTCTTGTGCGTCGATGCTGACGGTACCGGACGTCGAGGTGGCGCTGATCAGTTCCGTCAGCTCTGGCAGCTCGTCGCTCACGAGGACGCTGGGCTGGGCGATCGGTCCGCTGTTGCGGATCGTGAGCGTGTAGGTGAGCTCACCACCTGGAATCGGATCGCCGGAGACCAATTTCGAGACGTCGACGAGTCCGGGTCCGGTGACGGCGTACTTGACGAGGAGTCTTTGGGGCAGGTCGTGTTCGCCGGCGACCTCACCCGCCGCGAAGACGTTGCCGAAAGGGTCGCGAGCGACTGAGCGGAAGCGAGCGTCGCGTCTCGGATCGCCGGTGATGACGTCGGAGAAGAGGAGGTCTCCGGTGGCGAGGTCGTAGCGCTCGACAAATGCGTCGTCGTCGAGGCCGTTGTCGCGGTGGCCGGCTACCCAGACGGTGTTCTGGTCGACTTCGAGCCCCGGGGCGAGGCTGACGTCGCTCGAGATCGTGCTCCGCGACCAGAGTGTCGCACCGGAGGAGGAGTAGGCAGCGATCAGAGGCTCTTGAGCGAGATCGACACCTCTGGCACTGAGAACCACGATCGTTCCGGAAGCTGACTTCTTGACGTCGTAGGCGCTGACGCTTTGATCTTCCGATCCACGGATCTTCCGTTGCCACTCGACCGACCCTGCCTCTGAGATCTTGGCCACGTGGATCGCGTCGAAGCCAGACTCCCAGAACAGTGCGGCCACGCTCGAGTCGTCGGCGACGGCCAGAGCCGCGAGTGAGAGGGTCTCCCCGACCGGTGCGGTCGGCTGTGCGATCCAATCGACTGCGCTGCTCGGAGCAACGCGCTTGACCCCACCCCGGGTACCCACGACCACGCGGTCGAGCGGGTCGACGACGACAGGGTTTCTTGCGAAGTGACTGTTTGCCTGGTCGTCGAGACTCCAGAGCTCGCTGCCCGTCGGGTCGAACAGGCGCAGCGTTCGGGTGTCGCTGGCGTAGAGGGTCGAGTCGCTCGCAAAGGTCAGGTCGGTCGAACTCGCGGACGCGGTCCAGAGCGTCGATCCATCGACGGTATCGATCTCCCAGACCCGCTCGCGTCCGACAGCCACCGCGGCTCGTCCCGGGTGGGACGCAGCTGCGAACGGAGTCGGCCTCGTTGCTGGAACTTCGTGGCCATCAGCCGTCCAGAGTGTCAGCCCTGCCGCATCGACCTTGGAGACGCTCGGCACGATGTGGTCACTGGTGCGGGTGCTTGCGAGGAGCGCAGCGCCGCGCCGATCGATGGCGAGGCAACCACCGGCCTGGAGCTCGAGGCAGCCGTAGGCGAAAGCGATCTCGCGAGCTTCAGTCCTCTGAAGCAGCTGGCCGTTCTCCGAGAACCGGATGTCGGCAAGACGGCTCTCTCGAGCCATCGGATCGACGCCTCGATAGACGAAGGTGAGTGCGGAGAGGGAACCATCGTCTCGAGGTTGGAGGGAGTCGACGTAGTACCCGTCTCGGTCGTCGCAGACGACTCGTGTCCACACCGTCTCTCCGCTCGGGGAGTATCGTCCCAGGTTGAGACACCGGTAGTCGTCGGCGCCTTCCGGCTGATGCTGGCCTCCCAGATAGAGATCGCCCGACGCATCACGAGCATGCAGACTTCGGGAAGCCACCAGGTTCTCGGCCGAGTGATTGATCACTTGGCCAACCTGCCATTGCCATTCTCCGCTCGGAGAGTGACTCGTCATGACCAGCTCGGAGTGATCTTGCCAACGAGCGATGAGACTGGTCACGATCTGTCCGTTTTCAGCAGAGACCCGTGGGTAGCTTCCGAACGAAACGTCGACGGGCGTTCGCACCCACTCGAGGGATCCCGAGGCCGAGTACTTTAGTGTCAGACCCTGGACAGACAGTGGGATCACGCCTCGCTCCTGCTGTCCAGCGATGTAGACGGCGCCACTCTCGTCGGCTGCGATCGCCCAGCCCACGTCGTTGAGCCCGTCTGGGCCGTCGTACTCCGCGAACCAGAGCTCGGTTCCGTCCACTGCGTAGCAGGCCGTGATGATGTCGGTGCCGTTGCCGGAGCGATTGAATGTCGAGCCCGTCACGCAAACGGAGCCGTCCTCCCGTACGACCAGATCCCACCACGTGTCTTGCGACTCTCCGGGGCCGGGCCAAGTGCCGTCATAGGCCCTCATCCACTCGACGAGTCCGCGGTCGGACAGGCGGACGAGCGCCGCGTCGATTCCGGGTCGCAGTCCACCGGCGGCGTAGACTGCGCCGTCGCCGGTCACGCCAAGACCGACGACATCGAAGTCCGGTATCTGGGTGCGCCAGAGTCGCTCACCGGTGGCACCAAGTCTGGAGATCATTCCGACGCCAACATTGCCGATGTCGCGGAGCACGACACTGGATCGGGCGATGATGGTGTCGGACCGGAAGGTCGCCACGACGCTGTTGTAGCCGACCCCTCCGCTTGGAAACTCGTCGAAGCTCACCTGGCCATCAGGACTCCATGCCACAACTCTCGAGTGTCTCAGAGAGGACTGATCTGCGTTGGCTATCGCAACGAGACGGCCGTCGTCCAGAATGCCCGATGTGTCGTGGGAGGGTCGATAGAAGTTCGGGAAGGCAGGAGTCGTAGCCGGATCACCACCGTCGATCCACGTCCACTGGCGTTGCTGTGCCGCGAGGTCTGCGTGACCGCCGAGGATCCATAGCGTGCCTAGAACCGCGCCTAGCAAAGCTGTGCCCAGGGATGCCGGGCCTAGAAATGCCAGATTCAGATGCAGACGCACTGAGCGCATCATGCGCATCATCCAAAGCCCCCTTGAATTCCAAGTTTATCGACTCGGCTGCGAGGGGTTACCGCTCTGGGACGAGCCGTCGCAGCAGCTGGATCGAGTGGCAGGCGGAGCTGGGGTATGGTTATCGCTATGTGTCGATATTGGGTTCGCACCCTGACTCTGAGCTTGCTGGCACTGCGAGCGTTGCCTTGTGACGCCCAGAGCGGCGTCGTCCCGGGAGCCATTCGGGTCGATGCGACGCCTCAGCATCTTGGTGTCGTCTGGGAGATCTCGGGTGACGACGATCGGGACTCACAGCTCCTCCTCGAGTTTCGCGAGGCTGGGACTACGGTGTGGCGTCCGGGCGCGATGGCCATGCTCGCGACCCCTGATCTGATCGTCAACGGCTCTCTGCTGGGACTTCATTACTGGGCAGCGAGCGCGATGTTCCTCGAACCGGGCACGACCTATGACCTCAGGCTCACGCTGAGCGATCCTGATGGTGGTGGAGCGGTTCAGGTCACCTCGGGAACGACAGGTGTGGCGATGCGTCCCTCGACCGCGGGTCGCCAGCTGTTCGTGGTGCCAGGGACTTCGGGTGGCGACGGTAGTGATGCCAGTCCGTTTCAGGGTCTCCAGACTGCGGCCGACAACGCGCAGGCGGGTGACACGTTTCACGTGGCTGCCGGGACCTATGAGTCATTCCAGCTCTCGGCGAGTGGCTCGCCGGGTCAGCCGATTTCGTTCCTCGGACCTTCGGAGGGTGAGGCGATCGTCGACGGAGCGGACACGACGATCGGCGTGGTGACCGTGGGTACCTACAGCTCGACGCCGATCTCATGGGTGCTCCTCGAGGGGCTCACGATTCAGAACGGCCGTTGGGGAGTCGACGCGCAGCACTCGAGCGACATCACGATCCGCCACAACGTCATCCGTGACGTCGACTACGGCGTGATCAACCGTCGAGCAGCTGACCACGAGCGGCGACAGACGGTCTGCGACAACGTCATCGAAGGGCGCACCGACTGGCCAGGCGCGGGGATACCGAGCGAACGGGGGATCGACCTTCGCGGCTACGAGAACGTGGTGTGTCGCAACCTCGTCTCGAACTTCGGGGACTGCGTCTCGCTCCAGCCGACGAGCGGTGACTCGTTCGGCAACGACGTCTTCGGCAACGATGTCTCGCGCTGCGTCGATGACGGGATCGAGATCGACTACAACCGCGCCAACGTGCGGGTGTGGCGTAATCGCGTCTACAACGCTCGCATGGGCGTCAGCGTGCAGCCGATCCGTGGTGGTCCGGCCTACATCTTCCGCAACGAGCTCTTCAACCTGGAAGGAAAGCCTCTCAAGGTCCACAACGATCCAGCGGGCCTCGTGGTGCTGCACAACACGTCGGTCAAGCTCGGTAACGGCATGCACGACACCGGCAGCTCGATCTGGCAGAACGCGGTGTTCCGCAACAACGTGTTCCTCGGCGACCGGTACGCGTTCGAGTTCGTGACGACCGCGACAGTCGGTTTTCGCGATCTCGACTACAACGCCTGGGGTACGACCCGGGCGGGCACGAGCGGCGCACCGTGGTTCAAGTGGAACGACGTGCGCTACGACGATCTGGCCGATCTGCAGGCGATCGTGGGGATCGAGACGGAAGGTGTCGCAGCGAGCTTCTCGGATCTCGTCGATGCAAGCCTGCCTGCCGACTGGGACATCGAAGTGTTGCCCGAGACCCGGGACCTCGCGCTCGCTCAAGGGGTCGACGAGATCGATGCGGGGGTCGATCTGGACAACGTCAACGACGCCTTTGCCATCGATGGTGCTCCCGACATGGGTGCCTTCGAGTTCGGACAACCTGCGCCCGAGTATGGCCCGCAGCCATCAGGGCTGGTTTTTCAGGACGGCTTCGAGAGTGGCCAGCTGATCGCCTGGACCAGCATCTGACCAACTCGTAACTATCGTGTTGCGATAAATATCGCAATACGATAGGAAGGCCACGGGAGGAAGCCATGCGAGTGACGCGAGCGGCTTTTCACATTCTCGTGGCCTTGGCGGATCGTGATCTCCATGGCCTGGGTCTGGCCGAAGAGATCGAATCGATGAGCCATGGAGAGTTGCGCATGGGGCCAGGTGTCCTCTACACGACGCTCAAGCGTCTCCTCGAGGCAGGTCTCGTCAGGGAGGTCCAGGCGCCCGAAGGAGCCGACTCTCGTCGTCGCTACTACCGGCTCACCGACGCGGGTCGACAGCGCGCCTCGGCAGAGGCGCGAGCGTGGCGCCGAACCCTCGAGGTGGCGGACTCGAAGAAGCTGCTCGACGAGTCGGCGCCATGAGCGGCCAGAACATGCTCCGGCGGCTGGCAGCCTTGGTGGTGGCCTGCTACCCCCACGGGTTCAGAGAGCGCTTCGCAGACGAGATGCACGAGCACATCGTGGTTCACGGTAGCGAGGCGCGAGCCCGTGGACCGTTGGCTCTGGGCACGTTCCTCCTGGGGCTCGGCTTCGACACCGTGCGCTGCTCGTGTGCGGCACACATCGCAGAGCTCACCGGACGGCCTCAGAGGTCGAGAGCGCGACATCCGCGTCCGTCGCTGAACCAGCTCGTGTCTTCGGTGTTGGCGGACGGACGATTTGCGCTGCGCTCGATGAAGCGGACCAAGGCGCTGTCACTGGCGGCGATCCTGACCCTCACTCTTGGGATCGGCGCCAACACGGCGATGTTCAGCGTGGTTCGCGGCGTCGTGCTCAAACCGCTCGCTTTCCCAGAGCCGGAGCGGATCGTGGATCTGGCCCCAGGCTCGGTGTTTTCGGCGGAGCAGATCGCAGCGCTTGCGAAGGCTTCCAATCTGAGCGCCGTGACTGCACTCGGTGTCGAGGGGCTCGTTCTCCGGACCCAGGACGACGCTCGGGAGATCCGGGCGCTTTATGTCGACGGTAAGCACTTCGCCACCTTCGGCGTCCGGCCTGCTCTCGGTCGTGAGCTGCGTGACTCGGACTCGCGTCCGGGGGCGGAGCCAGTGGTGCTGCTGGGACACGGGTTCTGGATGAGGCACTTCGGGGGTGATCTGGACGTGATCGGCAAGACCCTGGACCTCAGCGGGGCCGGCGCCAGTGAGCGGCGAGTGGTTGGGATCCTGCCTGCCGACTATCGCGGGTCCGACGGCGAGTCCGAAATGATGATTCCCCACCGCCTGGAGCCAGGCAGTCACGACTACCGCGACAACGTGCGCTTCTGGGCGATTGGCCGACTGGCCGATGGGGTGGCCCTGGACTCCGCCCAGCGGGAGCTGAGGGATCTCGTCGACCGACATGCCGCGACGGGCGATCGAGTCTTCAACGAAGGCTCGGCGCGCTCTCTCCAGCTCATGACCTACCGTGAAGCGCGAGTCGGCAAGGTGGGTCAGCAGCTGTGGCTGTTGCTCGGCGTGGTGGTCGTGATTCTGCTCATCTCCTGTGCCAACGTTGCCAATCTCCTGCTCGCACGCTCGGCAGCTCGCACTGGGGAGATCTCCGTGCGTAGGGCCCTGGGCGCCGGGCGTGAGCGGGTCGTGCGCCAGCTCCTGACCGAAAGTCTGATCCTCGGAGTCATCGGGGGAGCGAGCGGTGTCGTGCTGGCAGCTCTCGCGCTGCCACTCTTGATCGGGGCGCTGCCGCAAAGCCTTCCGCGAGCC
>JANQPS010001076.1 GCA_028285365.1 Thermoanaerobaculia bacterium
CGCAAGTCGAGTGGCTTACGACGAACAACGCATCGGGGTCTACCGCGGCTGGCCGCTCGCTTTATTGGCGCTTGAAACGATGCCTCTTCGCGACCGGAACGCAGCTGCGCTAGCCGCGGCCGATCGGGGTCGTGCTCAGGCACTGAGTGACTTCGTGGGATCGAATGAGCTGCAGGCGTCGTTAGGCGCAGACCTTGCCTTGGAGGGGCGAGCGCTAGTCCGGGCAGCCGCGACCGGAGGAGCGACGGTCCTGTCCTACCTGGCTACGGAGGACACGCTGATCACCTGGGTCGCACGAGCGGATCAAGGAATCGACGTCTTCCGGCGATCGATTGGGATCGACCTACTAATCTCGACAGTGACGACGGCGTGGCGCGGGATGGCTCCAGTGCAGGATCTCCAAGACTGCACTACCGCCGTGTCGGTAAGCGATCAGGGTAGTAGCACGGCATTGGCAGCACTGGCGGCCGTGCTGGTGCCTGAAGACGTGTTGGATGCCCTCGGAACGGCCGAGGAGCTAGTGATCATTCCGTCAGGGCCGCTCCACATGGTCCCCTTTGGTGCGCTGCCGATACCAGGCCCCGGATCGCGCCTCGGCTTGGCATACGGCATTCGGCAGGCTCCGTCCTTGCGGGTGATCGCCTCACTCCAGGAGTCGGCGCCTCGCGGCATCTCAACCGGAGGCATCCGGGACGCTCTCGTCCTCGGCGATCCTGAGATGCCGCCCATCGATATTTGTGGAGTGCAAGGATTCCGCTCCGGACCGGTTGAGATCGTCGGAGAGCAAGCGCGTGCTCTGGCGGAGTCCATTGGATCCCCCTTCCTGTCAGGCAGTGCGGCGTCTGAGACCACCGTGCGTCAGCGAATTGCTACGGCTCCGCTTGTTCATCTCGCTACGCACAGCTATGCGTACGGCTGGCACCGGACGGACCGTGACTCTTGGATCACGCTGGCCGCAGACGGGAGGAACGACGGCTTGCTCCGCGTTAGCGAGATCCTCGACTCGATTGAGCTCAATGCTGACTTGGTCGTGTTGGCCGGGTGCGAGACGGGATTGAGCAGTATTAGTGCGGCGGAAGGCACACTTGGTTTTCAACGTGCACTCCTGGCGAAAGGAGCGGCTAACGTGCTAGTCAGCTTCTGGGTCGTGAGCGAGGAGGCTACAGCCCTGCTCATGGCGTCGTTCTACCGACATTGGCTGGAGGATGGCTTGACCAAGACTGAGGCGTTGCGCCAGGCCCAGATCGAGACCCGAGCCATCCCGGGATTCGAGCATCCGCGGCATTGGGCAGCGTTTCAGCTCATTGGGGTTGGCGGGTGAGAGCTCCTAGAGTCTTCCTGTCCTACAGCCACGACGACGCGAGTGCCGCTCGTCTCCTCGAGGAAGCCCTCAAGAAGAACGGGGTGGAAGTCCACATCGACCGAGAGGCGATGTCAGCCGGCGAAGGCATTCGATCGTTCATCGAGCGCTCAATTCAGAGAACGGACGCGACAGTGTGTGTTGTCTCGAACCGCAGTCTCGCCTCGGCGTGGGTAGCGCTCGAGACAATCGATGCGTTTCACGCCGAGAGAACCGGGAGGAGCTTCATCGCCTGCTACCTAGATGATGACTTCTTCGACCCGGGGTTTCGCCTGGCTCTGACTGAACAGGTCGATGCGAAGATCGCTCGAATCGATGAGCTGATAACGACCTACGTGGAGAAGAAACTTGACACGAATGACCTGAACAGCGAGAAGAGTCGTCTCTATACCCTTCGCAACAACCTGGGTGGGATCCTGCTCAGGTTGAAGGAGTCGCTCACTCTCGATATACGGGGTGTTGAGCTATCGCCCAGCGTCGAGCTCATCGTGGACGCGATCGGGCAAGCGGCCACGACGGCCGGCGACGGAGGCGCGGAGGGTGGGGGCGGCCCACCGACGCCCGCGAGCACCCGTGGGCAGGGGTACGTTCTGATTCCTACGAAGATCGTGGTCATCGACGTAGCGGTCGCTGCGCTGTCCGCCACGTTGATTCGGGATCAGTTGATCCCTGAGAACGTCGGAGTGATCGGGCCCATCGCGTCTCTGTTGGTGATCGTGTGCCTGTCGATAACGATCGTATCCCGTGACCGACTCCGGGTTTTCTCGCGCAGGCTCGCTACCATGAGCCTGGCGTCGCTAGTCACGCTTCTTCTGGTGCAGCTGACGCTCGTTGTGAGTGTGTCGCCCTATGGTGATCCGCCGGCGACGCACCGCTTCTTGAGGGGATTTGCGCTCACGGACAGCGGACGAGCCTGGGTAGCTGATCCGTCGATCCCGTCTGGCTCCTGGTCCGAGTACATCGCGGCGATCGGTGACGCGCGAATCGCTGCAGCTTGGGGTGCAAGTTTTGCGGTTGTCGCCGTTCTCTATTCCCTTTCGTATCTCGGCCTGGTTCTCGGGGTCGTGCTCGGGCTTGGGGGCACTGCATTGGCAAGCACGGCGACCTATGATCCGAACTCGGCGGGAGGCCGATCATGATGAAGGATGTCAACATGGGCCGAATGCACCGAGTGTGGATGGCCCTCGGGGTTCTTGCGACTGCCCCGGTCGCTCCGGCCTGCGCTGATGCCCAAGATCCGGGGAATCTCAGGTTCCAAGTCGTCCAGTTGCTTAATGAGTCGCCGCTTCTGAATCCAACACTCAGCGTGGTCCAGCAGGCTATATTCGTGCGAGATGCGAGAGTCCTTCTGGACGGAGGGCTTGAGATCGAATCGGCGCTCGACGCTACCCGTGCCCTTGAGGAGACCCTCGAAGGCACGGTAACGGCCACGGTCGAATCGGTACCTGCCGGACTAGTGGTGACCTACAACCCGATTACCGACCCTGAGGCACAAGAGCTAGCTGCCACCACTCGAGACGAGTTTCCGCTCCGCCCGGCACTCTACGAATTCCGGTGCACCAATCCTGAGACCGGAGTCGAGGAAGTTCAGAGGAAGTCTTGTGCGACGAACTGTCGAGTGATGTTCAACTTCGAGCGATGATCCGGAGTTCTTGTGGCAGAGTCACCCTACGGCCACTCCCATGGTGAATGCATGAGGGGCGCCCCGCTGGAATCGGCTCGTGTTCGCGCCCCAGTGAGGTTCGGCCATTTATCGTAGGGTGGTGGCTAGGGCCCAAGGCGTCGCTTGCGCGCGCCTGCTTCCTGGTCGTGCTACTTCTACTCCCCCCAGACCTCCTGTCCCAGACGCCAACGGACAGTGCCTCCCTAGCCGATAGCGCGCAGGGCGACCGCCCAACCAGGGGTTCTACAGTCGCGGACAGCATGCGCAGAACGCTAGATCTGTCAGCGCTCAGATCGCGCGGTAGAACCCCAATCCGTTCGGCGGTGCCGTCGGGCAGTGTCTGAGATTGCTGAACGGCTCCCCTTAACAAGGGATCGCTGGAGACGGCTGTTCTTGGAGGGAAGCTCGCTGGCGAACTGGAGGTGCCGCTACGGAATCCCAAACCGTTAGAACGCACGAAAAGGGGGTAGTATTCCTGTTGAGCAATCGATCCCGTGGACCCGAGTATTGGT
>JANQPS010001097.1 GCA_028285365.1 Thermoanaerobaculia bacterium
CTCCCAGTAGAGGTCCTCGTTCTCCAGCGGCTCGTCCACCAGCCCGAGCAGTTCGTCTGACCCGAACACCCCGACGCTCGGGTCCCAGCCGCGCTCCCAGCCCACCTCGTTGATCGGGTCGTCCCATTCAGCCGCAATGCAGCCGGCCATGTAGTGAAAGAGATCGCCTACTCCGATCCCGAGCACATCGGTCCGAGAGCAGAAGTCGCATCGACGGATCGGCCCACATCTCGAGACGAACAGCGCAAGCGCTGGATCGCCTATGCAGTGCTCGCACACGTCGTCGAAGAAGCGGTCAGTTCGAAATCCGCTCTCGTCCTGCTCCTCCATCCAGCGCTTCACGTGCCCCACGGGGCCACGGTACCGGCGGAGCCGTGAGCCGGCGGACACTTCGACATCCGGCGACGATTCGCTGAAACTCAGATGCGGCGCAGCTTTCGCGGCCGTTGTCGCCGCGCCGTCGAATCCCCGGCAGCTACTTCCGCTTCTTGCGTGACACGGTCTGCTTGTAGGTCGTCTTGGGGCTTCGCGCGACCTGCCGGTTCGAGACGAACCTGCCGGTCACTGCGGACTTGTTCACCGATCGCTTGGCCATCCTTACTCACCTCCCTTCCATGTCCCGGGTCGTCACTGCTAGCAGTCAGGGAGGTTGTCGAGGTTGTCAGCGCAGCTTGAGTTGGGATCGGTACGCAGGTACTTGCCCGTCGGCCCGTTGACGACCTGGACGTCGGCGCGTCGGTTGTAGCTGTCCTGGACGTAGTAGGTGTGGCGCGCCAGTTCGATGTCGCTGATCGCCGTTGCCTTGGTGGCGCCACCCCACCCGCCGCAGAGCGACGTGATGTCGCCATCGCGGTCCTTCCCGGTTCTGGTCACACGTCGGTCGGCCATCGCCGTCCTCCTCATGTTGGGTGATTGTGCAGATACGCAAACCCACTCTAACCATGAGTTGTGTATTTGCGCAAGTACCCCTCAGGGAAGCTCCAGCTGGGCGACATCGAGGTCGTCAATCAAGCCAAGGTCGGAGAGGCGTACCCGCAGTGCGGTCTGCGAGACCTGCCACCTCACGGCAGCAGCACGGAAGTCGCCGAGCACCTCGTCGATGTCAGCGGCTCGGACAAGGTGCTCAGGCAGCAAGAGATGCGCGGCCAGCTTGTTCGCATTGACCTCGCGGATTCGCAGATCTTCGGACAGCCCCGGCGACTCACGGTGGTAGCAGAACTGTTCGGACCCACCTGCGTCGAAGTCAAGTGTGAGCTGGTCGGGGTTGTCGGCGTCGTACACCCAGTGAGCCAGCTCGTGGGCCAGCGTGAACCGCTCCGGTCCGATCCACCGCTCAAACACGTGCTGGTGTTCGACGTTGAGCACGATGCGTCGATCATGCGGCGCGAGGGCGCCGAGGATGGTCACACCCGATGGCTCGGGGATCGTGTCCCACAGAATCTCCAGGCCGTACGTCTGCTCGATGATCAACTCGATCGGAACCGGAAGCTCCACTGAGGTTCCAGTCTCCCGCTCATGCTTCGCGAGGACATGGCTTGCGGTGATGGCATGGGCGGCATCCCGACGCGGGAAGGTGCGCCGGGCCATCTGCGCTCGGCTTCCCATGTGCGAAGGAACTCCAGTGACTGGGGAGGATCCTGCGCAAGCTTCTCCAAGAGCTCAGGTGGAAGCCGCCGCGCCACGAGCAGCAGCTCGTCCGGATCAACGCCGAAGACCCTGGCCAGCTTGGCGAGCAGGTCATCGCTCGGGTTCTCCCGGCCAGCCTCGACCTTCGAGATGTGAGGCACCCCGACCCCCACGGCGTCGGCGAGGTCGCGCTGGGTCAGCTGGCGATCGAGCCGCTCTCGCTTGATCCGCTGGCCGATCGTCTCCACATCAT
>JANQPS010001106.1 GCA_028285365.1 Thermoanaerobaculia bacterium
GGCTCCTCGATGTACGAGCGCAGCATGATCGAGCGCCGTAACGCCTTCACCAAGCGCATGGTGACGACCGGATTCCTCGAGTCCTGATCACAAAACGAGCGCAGCCGACGGCCTCAGCAAGGCTCCGGCCGAACCCGGTTCCAGAGCTGCAGCCCCCGGCACACGCGCGGCGGCACCCCGTCGACTCCTCGAGCGCGTCAGTCGGCTGCTGACTGGTCGCCTGCCAGCAGACCGCCGAAGGCCTTGCGCTCACACCACAAAAGGTAGGCCGACAGCACGCTGACCAGAATCACCGGCGGGTCGAACAGTCCTTGGCCGCCTGTGATGAAGAGATGGAAAGCCAGAATGTTGATGACGATCGGCCCCAGAACGAGCAGTCCCAAAGCTCTCGTTCGAGGAACCGCGACGAGCAGTCCGCCCAGGACTTCGAGAACCTTCACGAACGACATATAGCCCGTCGGTCCCAAGGCGCCCATGAAGAGAGCCGCGGGCGAACCTTCTGGGGGAGCCGGCTGCTCGGGTCCGACTCCTAGAAGAACCATCAGGCCAATGGCTACAAAAGCGAGACCGAGAAGTCCACCGGCGATATTCGGAAGGTGTTTCATCTTGAGCTCCTCGAGCTTCAGGTCGCGGTCAACGGGCCAAGTTCAAAAGCGACAACGTTTGATGCGATGTGCCTTCAGTCTAGCGGCTGACGGTTGCACTCTCTCCTCGAGGCCCATCTCCTCGAGACCCATCTCCTCGAGACCCGTCTCCTCGAAGCCCGTCCCCTCTAGACCCATCCTCTCGAGACTCATCCTCCCGAAACCCAGGTCCTCAAGACTCGGACCAGATCGCCAACTGGTTGCCGCTCGGGTCTTCGAAGTGAAAGCGGCGACCACCCGGGAACTCGAAAGGCTCGACGACGATGGTCCCGCCCGCCTGCCGCACCGAGTCGAGACTGGACTCGAGGTCTCTCGAATAGAGGATGACGAGGGGGCCACCCTGGGTCACGGGGTCGTCGAGTCGCAAGCCACCGGCTTCTTTGTCACCGTTGCGGATCCCCGCGTAGCCCGGTCCATAGTCGGTGAACTGCCACCCGAACGCCTCGGAGTAGAACCGTTGGGCTCCGGCCATGTCAGTCACGGTGAGCTCGATGTAGTCGATACGGTGTTGGCTCTGAGTTCCAAGCGTCATGTGACTCCCTTTCGTCGGACTCGATTTGGCCGATGAGATCTGCGGGCCCGGCGAGTTCGTAGGGTCCGCAGGATCGCCTTCAGAAGAGGCTCAACACTAGAGAGTCGATGCTGACACCGTCCTGTCAGCAATCTTGTCGTCGAAGCAACGAGGTCGAGAACCGATCAGCTCACTGAGACGGCTGAAGAGGAGTTACGTCCGCCTCCGACGGCACGGTCCCCGACTGGAGAGCCGACCTGACCTCGAGCACCTGCTCCCGGGGGTAGAAGACGGTTCGCGGCGCCCGCCCCGACGACGAGCACGTCACGTACAGCAGGCCACTGTCTGAGTCGCGACCGGCCGACACGACGCGATCACAGTCAGCGACGGCCGCCTGGTGCCAGCTCGCAAACG
>JANQPS010001108.1 GCA_028285365.1 Thermoanaerobaculia bacterium
GTCCCAGCCGCCCGAGAGCCCGAGCCAGGGTTCGCGTGTGGCGCGCCACCCCGTGGACGTTTTCCGGCGGAAAGTCCGCGCTCAAGAGGGCGATCCGCAGAGCCCCTCCAGAATCGGTACTCATGACCTCACGGCCCGGATCGCTCTCGTTCTTCGAAACGAGGGCGTCAAGATGCTCAGGTCTCCCGCGAGGACCGAAACACCGCAGCTCACCGCCGCCTCGGGTAGGCCCGTTCCCTCGTTGCGCTCGTCGGGAGTATGCCGCCGCAGGGTCCAGCAAACGACGGCGCGCGAAGAGTCCGCTACGCAGACCCGTCGTGGCGCCTCGCCTGATCTCTCGTCGCGCCTTGCTGACCAGCTCGGCCGGCATGCTGCCGTTGGCCTCGGCTTCGGAGATCTGACTGAGCAGCCTCGAGACGTGACGCGCCGACCAACGCAATCGACTGGCCAAGCCGAGGTCGCCCGCGCCGCTCTTGAGCGTGAAGTAGACCAGCGCGCGGATCCAGTCGAACCAATTGAGATCATAGGGGTGCCGGCCGCGATTGAAGCCCGAGGCCGGCGCATGGTACACCACGGCGTCTCCGAGCTGCACCACTCGCTTGCCGGACCTGAACAGCCGCGCACCGAGGTCGAGATCGTCGTAGAGGTAGACGTAGGTCTCGTCGAAGCCTCCGAGCTCCAGGAGCACGTCTCTGCGATAGCTCATGTTGCAGCCATGGAGCCGGGGAAACCACAACTCACGCGCGCTCTCGAAACCCGGATCGACCGCGAGATCGGAGCGGACGTCACACTGCTCGCCCAGGAGGCTGCCCCAGCCACGCAGAAACTGCAGCACACCGTCACGAACGTTGAGTGTTCGGCCCCCCACCGCGGCGATCCCCGGATCCTGTTCGTAGGCTTGGGCGAGCTGCTGGAGCCAGGCGGGGCTCGCAGTCGCGTCGTCATCGATGAACGCCACGACGTCGCCGCGTGACCTCATGAGGCCCAGGTTGCGCGATACACAGAGGTTGCGTACCGGACAGTCGACGACCTCGACGCGATCACCAAAGCTCGCCTCGAGCATCTCCCGGGTTCCGTCGTGGCTCGGCCCCACGACCACCACCACCTCGAAGTGCGGCCAGGTCTGAAGCTCGAGGGAGCGCAGCGCTTCTTCCAACGGCTCTCGACGCTCACAGGTGTTGACGATCACCGAGACCGTCAGCGAACGGTCACCTCGCTCCGCCGAGCTCCTGCTGCTCGCGAGTTCGTCGTCCTGACTACCGTTCGTCATGTGCGCATTCTGTCAAAAGCACCCGTCGCCACGGCGTCCGCGACCATCTCTCGATCTTCAGGTGCCGCTGCTACAGTCCACGCCCTCCCCGCATGCCGCAGGACGTCGATCAGAGTCGCCAGAAACGCGACGCCCAGTCTTTCGTGCGCGACCTCGGTCGCGCCCTGCATCGCTATGGGACGCCGGTTCATCGACTCGAACGCGCTCTGGACGAGGTCAGCCAGTCGCTCGATCTCAAGGCACGTTTCTTCGCCACTCCGACCGTCATGTTCTCGGACTTCGAGGGCGACGCCAGCCACGGTGCTCGGTTCGAGCGCCAGAACGCGGGAGAGGTCGACCTCGGCAAACTCGCCGAGATCGACGAGCTGGCCCAGGCCGTCATCAGACGAGACGTGACTGCACGAGAGGGCTCGGTCGCGATCGAGCGGGTGGTGGGCCGGGGAGACCACTATGCGACCTGGCTGAAC
>JANQPS010000743.1 GCA_028285365.1 Thermoanaerobaculia bacterium
ATTTTCCCCCGCACCTGCGGGCCGTGGGGCCCTTCGGTGCTCGTTAGGTCGAGGCGGCCCTCTAACACTTCGTTCGAGCTTGCCACCACATCGCGAGGCCGCGGCTCGACCTCGCTTCTCTTCAAGTCACACCGGCGCTGTCCAACGTTTTTGGGATCCCGGGGCGGGAGACCACACCCCGCGCCAGCAATCTCCCCCGCACCTACGGGCCGTGGAGCCCTTCAGTGCTCTCTAGGTCGAGGCGGCCCCTCTAGCACTTCGTTCGAGCTTGCCACCTCATCGCGAGGCCGCGACTCGACCTCGCTTCTCTTCAAGTCGCCCCGACGCCGTCCGACGCTTTGGGAGGGGCGGGAGACCACACCCAGCATCAGCATTTCCCCCGCATCTACGAGCCGTGGGGCCCTTCGGTGCTCTCCAGGGCTTAGGGCTCAAGCCAACTGGTCGCTGCCAGAGTCTTGTAATCCGACGAGGCCTCTCGCCTCGGCACCACCGACCGCCGTTCACCCGAACGCCGGCATCACCTGTTCGATGTAGGCCTCGAACGCTTCCCAGTCGACGGGCGGTCGGAAGGCGATGTTGACTCCACCGATTCCCGCATCGCGGTACTGCTGGAGGCGCTCGACGGCCTGCTCGGGAGAACCGATGAGTGAACCTTCACGGAAGTGGGCCGGCACCTCTTCCAGCTTCGAAGGCACCCCTTGTGCGCTCATGTAGAAGCCGAGATTGACGCTGGTCTCGATCTCGCCGGGGTCTCGCCCTCCAGCCTCGCACTGACGCTCGAGGGTCTCGAGGCGGGCGGCGACTTCCTGCGGCGACAGGTACGGCATGTTGAACCCGTCGGCGTACTTTGCCGCCATGGCTGGCGTGCGCTTCTCGCCGCGGCCACCGACCCACAATCGCATGTCGGGGTTGAACGGCTTGGGGCTGCAGTGCGCGTTGCTCAGTTGGTAGTACTCCCCGTCGAAGTCGGTTCGTTCCTCGCGCCACAGCGAGCGCACGATTTGCAGGACCTCCTCGAGCTGATCGAGTCGCTTGCCGAGCGACGGGAAGTCGTAACCGAAGTCACGAAACTCCTCCTCGAACCATCCCGCACCGATGCCGATCTCTGCCCGTCCTTCGGAGAGGTGATCGATGGTCACTGCCGCTTTGGCCAGCATTCCAGGAGTCCGAAAGAGTCCGCAAAAGACGAGACACCCCACTCTCAGGTTGCGAGTCGTGGCGGCCAGCGCCGCCATGGATGCCACTCCTTCGAAGCACGGATCGTCGCGACTCTGCAGCGGATTCGCATAGAAGTGGTCCCACACCGAAGCCCAGGAAAAACCGGCATCGTCCGCACGCTTCCAGAGACGTTTCAGCTCCGCCATGGTCAGGTCCTGCGGGCCGGTGTGGATTCCTAGCTTGAAGCTCATCGTCAATTCCTCTCAACGTTCCTCTCGAGGGTCTTGGCTACCACTATTCTCTCGGGCATCGAGAGCGCGGGGCCCTGCCCGAACGCTACCGGCACATTCTCTCTCAGGGTCGCCTCTCCTCTCTCAGGGTCGCCTCTCGGAGTCGGAGCGCACCACTCGGTCGCCCGGATCAGTAGGATGCGCGAACCAGGGACCGTCCTCCACTCGCCGCATGAACTCGACGCTACCCACTCCCGAAGACAGCCCATGGCTCGAAGCGTTGACTCGCGCCCGGCCCGAGCTGCGCGACTCCGTCGTACGCACCATTCACCCGATGGACGAGATGCTCGAAGTGGGCTATCTCGACAACGGCGGCGACCTCGACGCTGCCCTGGTCGCGTACTTCTCGTCTGGCGCCCAGGTGGCAAGCTCCATCGACCAGCTCATTCGCTGCCGCTTCGACGAAGCCCCCAGCAGCCTGCTCGACTTCGGCAGCGGTTTCGGCCGTGTCACGAGATTCCTTGCCAACCGCTACGGCGCTCAACGCATCTGGGCGTCGGACATCGTGCCCGAGACGATCGACTTCCAGACTCGGACTCTCGGCACCAATGCATTCCTCTCGGCTCACGACCCCACGACACTCGAGCCACCTCGTGAGTTCGACCTCATCTACGTCGGATCACTGTTCACCCATCTTCCAGAGGAGACCTTCGGCCAGTGGCTCGAGTGCCTGCGGTCCTGGCTGGCTCCTGGGGGTCTGCTCGCTTTCACCACTCACGGCGAGACCCTCCTGCCCCCTGAGCACGCCATGCCCGACAGCGGAATCTTCTTCAAGCCATCCAGCGAGAGTCGCACCATCTCGCACGAGCGCTACGGCTCGACCTGGGTGACCGAGGGTTTCGTCTCGCGAACCCTTGCGGGGTTGGGCGGACTGCAGTGGCGAATCATCGAGCGCGGGATCTGCGGCTACCAGAACCTCGTGCTCGTTGCCGACGCTCACTCGGCCTCACTGTCTGCCATCGACTACGACGAAGGCCCACAAGGGCAGATCGAGAGCGCCAGGGTGCGAGGCGACAAACACGATCAGACATTCACCCTCGAGCTCGAGGGATGGAGCTGGCACCCGGCAGACGCGCACGAAGTCGTTCGCATCGAAGGGAGCGTCGACCACGGCGCGCTCGAGACGGTAAGCAGCTTGTCGTCTCGACCCGATCTCGTCACAGCTCTCGGAGAACCGGGCGCGCTGCTTTCCGGATGGCAGCTCGACGTGCCGCTCGACGTCCCTCTCAGTCGGAGTCGGTCACTGGTCGTCGTCGACGTGGTGAGCTCGGGCGACGCACGAACCCTTCTCTACTGCGGCAGCATCGAGCGACTCCTGCACCTCTGTGCTGCCGAGAACTTCACCCGCCACCGCCAGAGGGTGTACGAGCTCGCCGAGATCATCGAGGCCATGAAGAAGAGCGTCTTCTGGCGCCTGCGCAAGCGCTGGTTCCGCTTGAAGCGAGCCTTCGGACTCACCGACGAGGACCCCGAGGGCCCACCGATCACGGCTACCGACCGGCGACCGGAAGAACCCTAGGAGTCTCGGGGAGGACTCAGTCGAGTGAACGACACGGATCGAGAAAGGCGACATCTGTGAGCAAGACAACCCGGCGCAGCTTCCTGACCACCACGGGCGCGGGCCTGAC
>JANQPS010000745.1 GCA_028285365.1 Thermoanaerobaculia bacterium
CGTTCTCTTTGGTCTGGGCGCAGATGCGCCGCGATGTCCGTGTGCACTTGGCGCATGGCTTCGCTGAGCTGGGGGCGCAGCTCGAGCCACGCCTCGTGCACCGTCTGTCGGTGGCGCGCGAGCGTTTGATGAACCTGCTCGATCTGGTCGTCGTCGAGTCCGACCACGTTGCGCAGCTGGCGCATGGCTTTTTGATGCTCGTCGGCGGCGCTGTGGGGCACTCCGGTACCGAAGTGATGGCGATCGTAGGCAACACCCGCCAACGCACCAACGAGAAAGACGACGACGAGAACGACGCTCGCCCTGGCTCGTTGTCCGAGAAGGCTCATCATGCTCATCATGCTCGTCATGGCCGTGTCTCCGAGGTCTCTTGGTGGAGCTCCCCTGGGGGATCAGCGTGAGTTCCCGCCTCTCCGGTCGCTGGCTCGAGCTGCATCATCACTGCGACTGGCGACGGAGCTTCGATCGTCGCGAGGCTGGCAGCGAGGTGGTCCTGGGTGAGGCTGCGCTGCATCCACTGCCTTGTTGTGCTGGCGTCCGGAAGCGGCAGACGAGCCCACAGAAGCAGTCCCGCGATCAGGCTCGCAGCGACGAGCCACGGCGCGTGGCGGGAGACCTCGCCGTACCAGTGGAGTGCTGGAACGTCACCCTCGGATTCTCCGGCGGAGACCTCCGCGTAGCGATGAAGTGGCAGCGCGGCATCGTCGAGGATTCTGCGCTCGAGCGTCGTCCAGTAGCGGGGGTCCTCGGGGAGTGACGAGCTCGGCCAGGTCGGCTCCCAAGATTCGTCGGGTCCCAGAGAGTCGTGTTGGTCGCGGTCCGTCATCTTCGGATACCTCACTTCAGGTCTGATCGAGTCAGCAGGTCGGGTTTGGTCTAGTCAGGTCTGGTCGAGAGGTCTACGCGGATTGGCAGGTCGAGCCTTCTGGCTCGAGCAGCCGGCGCAGCTGTGCGCGGGCGCGGTGGAGATGGGTCCGAACGGTGCCCTCCGAGATCCCCAGCATGTCGGCGGCCTCGACGCTGGTCGCGCCTTCGATCTCGCAAAGCTCGATACAGGCTCGCCGCATGGGCGTCAGTCGGCTGATCGCCGTGACCAGGTCGTGCCGGGCGAGTGTTTTTGTTGCATTGGTCGCCGCATGGGCGGCCTCCCGTGCATCGGAATCGAGTGAGGTCACCGGTACCAGCTCCAGGCGACGGCGACCCTTCTCGAGAGAGGATCTCGCGACGTTGCGAACGATCGAGAAGAACCAGGGAGAGAACGGTCGCGAATCGTCGTACTGGCCGAGCGCTCTCACCGCGCGGTGAAAGCTCTCTTGAACGACGTCTTCTGCGTCCTCACGGCTCCTCGTGAGGTGACTGGCAAGCGCCATGGCCGGGCGCAAGTAGCGCTTCACGAGCTCTTCGAAGGCCTCTCTCCGGCCGGCCAAGGACGCTCTGGCCAGAGCTTCGTCGCTCTGTGATGTGGCGTGATCCATGGATTTCTATCGAGAGGATACGTGGGCGAAAGCGCTTTCGCGTGTCACGTAAGGTGCTCTTCGTACAGTGTTGCCGCGAGCTCTCCGGACATGGGAGGTCTGCGTATCTGACGTCTGGGGCCGAAACGTGCGGGAGAAGCCACTTCAGGGCGCTAAGAGAGGTTTTGCGGTGACTCCGATGGTGTGGCACCACTGTCGGGGAGGAGTTGCAGGCGAACTCTCGTTTCAGTGATCTCTACCCGCGACGTCGACGAAGCGTTGACACGGATTTCGGCGGGGAGCGGGCGCGCCCCGGCGTCGCTCGGGCCTCCTGGATGGCCGGACCCGAGCCCGATCTGCGTGAACCTAGAAGACGCGGCTTCGACGCGGTGCTCGGGCTCCGGAGCTCAGCCGGGGCAATTCCCGGTTTTCTGCTGGCGATCTCGACGCGCAGAATCCGTTTGTGAGAGCGAGGGCTCGCGCGCTGCGTGTTATCGTCGCGAAGGGTCGGTCTATGTCGGCGCCAAGCAGGGCACTCCGAGCAGACATCAGGGTCAGTGCGAAGGGCACAGTTTCTGCAAAATGCTGAGACGGAGTGCTGAGGCGGAGTGCAGAGACGGGGTGTGGAGACCGGGCGCTCGAGATGCAGGCCAGGGAGACAGAGGCAGGCAGGAGACGGGAAGACAGGGAAACAGGAAGAGAGCGAGTCAGCCGTTGATTCGCCTCGCCTGTTCAGGTCCTCACCCATTGGAGATCAGATGCTTCCGCTCGAGGACATAGAGGGCAAATACGAGATCCTGCAGATGCTCCAGGAAGGGGGCATGGGGGCGGTCTACAAGGTCCGTCACATCCTCCTGGAGGAGATCCGGGTCATCAAGGTCGTGCGCCCTCAGCTCTCTGATAGTGCCGATTATCAGGAGCGTTTCCTCCGTGAGGCGCGGGCCGCGATCCGGTTGCGCCATCAGAACATCGCCCAGCTCTACGACTTTTCGGTCGATGCCAACCGGGGCACGGCCTACATGGTCATCGAGTACATCGACGGGTTGACCCTGCGCCAACTCCTCAAGAAGGTGGGGCGTCCGCCGGTCGCCATGTGTCTTCACATGGCGATCCAGGGCCTGAGCGCTCTCAGCTTCCTGCATCACCAGGGTTACGTTCATCGCGACATCGCGCCGGACAACCTGATGCTCACGGCAGACTTCGACGGCGAGCCCATGGTCAAGTTGATCGACATGGGCATCGTCAAACACCTCGAAGAGAAGGACGCCGGTCTCACCGATGTCGGAACCTTCCTGGGCAAGGCGAAGTACTCGTCCCCGGAGCAGTTCCAGGGAGACTCCAACGAGCTGGGGCCACCGTCCGATCTGTACTCGTTTGGAGTGATGCTCTACGAGCTGCTCACCGGTGAGCATCCGATGCGCGGCAAGACCGTTACCGATCTGATTGCCGCGCATCTGTTTCAAGAGCCGCGCCCATTCTCCGAGACCGATCCGGAGGGCCTCGTGCCCGAGCCGGTGCGTGAAATCGTCATGCAGGCGATGCAGAAGAAGGCGGACGATCGGTTCGCGACGGCGATCGACTTCGCGCAGGCGATCAAGCCGCATCTCATCCCCGGATCGCTGCGCGACGAGACGACGTTCGTGCTCAGGAGCAGCGATGCTGACGCCGATCAGACGGTGCATGTGGCGGGGACATCGACCCAGGGTCGCCTCAACGAGCAGTTTGGTCTCAACAAGACTCCGGCGCCCACGTCGTCGGGCGCTGCAGAGCTCTCGTCGGTAGCGAGCGGACCTTCGGAGGCTTCCGACCTCCTGCGGCATGCCAAGGAGCTGATGCAGAAATCGGGTCTGCATGACAAGTCGCTGCTTCAGGAGGCGCGCTCCGATCTCTACAAGGCGCTCGCGATCAATCCCGAAGACAACGAGTCTCGCGGTGCCCTCAGAGAGGTCGAGTCGACGCTGGAGCACATCAGGCTCAAGGAAGAGCAGCAGGTGGCCGCCAAAGAGGCCGAAGCCGAGAGACTGTGCTCTCAGGCCCGCTCCGAGCTCGACGGTGGACAGCCCAACGTTGCGATCAAGCTCCTGGAAGACGCCCTCCAGGAACTTCCCGAACGCCCAGCTACCAAGCAGCTACTGGACGAGGCACGGGCCGCACTCGAGCGGCTCGAAGCCGAGAGAGCTGCCGAGAAGCAGCGCCAGGCGGAGGCCGAGCGCCAGCAACAGATCCAAGCGACCCTCGGAGAGATCCGCCAGCAGCTTCAGGCTGGCGACCTGACATCGGCAGAGAACGGCCTGGCGATGGCGCTGGCCAAGTTCGGCAACCTGCCCGAGCTCGACACCGTTGGCGAAGAGCTCGTCGAGGCCAAGACGAAGGTCGAGATCGCTGCCGAACGTGAGCGTCTGGAGCATGCAAAGGGCGAGTTGGAGCGTGCGCGCGCCGCGGGTTCGAGCGAAGTGATCACCGAGGCGATCGCAAGACTCCGCCAGCAGGCACCTCGACACACCGTCGAGGAGTATGCGGCTCTGATCGTTCAGCTCGAGTCAGAGCGCGACAAGCTGGCCGCGGAACAAGGCCGCGAGGAACAGCGCCAGAACCTGGCTCGCGACGTCGAGGCTCGCATCGAGGCAGGCGAGCTGACGCTGGCTCGAGGCCTTCACGAGCAGCTCGCCGGCCTGGGCGCGGACGATGCAGTTCTCGAGGCTCTCGACGGCAGACTGACGCAAGCGCTGGAGCTACGCACCGCTCATCGGGCCAAGGAGTTGGCTGAGGCGGCCAGCAAGCTGGTCGTCAGCGGCGACCTCGGTCAGGCCCAGCAGGCACTCGATGCGGCGTTGGCCGAGCTCGGATCTCGTCCCGAGTTCGAGAGTGTCAGCAGCGAGCTTGACGCCGCTCGCAAGGCGGCGAGCAAACCCGAAGCCGAAACTCAAACGGGTAAGGCGGCGCCGCCACAGGACGCCACCGTCATGATGCCGTCGCCAACCGAAGACGCGACCGTCATGATGACCGCGGAGGAGGCCCAGGCGGCTGCCGCCCGTGAGGCCCAAGCCAAGGCTCAAGAAGCGACGGTCATGATGACCGCGGAAGAAGCCGCGGCCAAGCTCGGTGGGCAGCCGGGTGGTGAGAGTGCCCAAGAGCGGGACGCAGACACGGCAGTCCCGGGTCCTCCTCCGAGCCCGCCGAAGAAACCCTCAGCAGAGCGTTCCGCAAAGGAGGCGCGACAGCCTGAAGCGCAGCGCTCTCAACCGGAGCGCAAACCCAAGTCTTCTGGGAAGAAGAAGGGCAAGAAGAAGAAGGCTGCCGCGCCCGCCCCAACGCCCAAGCCGGCCGCGCGAGCCGAAGCCCCGGCCAAGCCAGCTCCCGCGCCCAAGCCAGCACGCCCGGCCTCGGCCCCGTCCACCACGTCGGTCGCCAGTCCGCCGAAGAGCAAACCGCCGATCGCGGCGGTCGCTGGCGGTTTGTTGGCGGTTGCTGTCATTGGTGTGGGAATTGTCATGTTCACTGGCGGCGCCGATGATCCGAGCGAGACCGGTGGCAGCGGGCAGACGAGCGCGGGTCCCGCCGGCACGGAGTCCCCGGCTTCTTCTTCGAGCTCTGGTCCCGAGACTCGCTCGGCTGAGGCACCCGTTGGAACCCAGAGCCCGGTGGCAACCCAGGCTGACCCGCCGACTACTGCGACGGAGTCTCCGTCCGCGACCTCACCGAGAGACGAGTCGACGTCAACCGCCAGCGGTGGCGACACCGACTCGGGGACAGCTGACGACAGGACGTCGACGGGCCCGGCCACCACACAGCCGCAGCAGACACAGACACGTGAGGTGCCGCGCGCGACTCCCACGCCCACGGTCGCTGTGGCGACCGAGCGTCCGACTCCAGTGCCCACGACGTCGACGATTCCTCCGACCACCACCACGGTGGCTCCGACGACGACCAGCGTCAGGCCAACCCCGACTCAGGCTCGCCCAACTCCTCAGGCTCAGCCAACCCAGGCCCCGGCCCGTCCCGCAGCAGCCGATCCGGAGGTGACCGCGATTCAGTCGCGCCTCAACAGCTACGCTGCCGCCTGGCAGTCCCTCGACTTGAACGCGATCAAAGAGTCGCATCCTTCGGTGCCGTTGCGTCGGCGGGACCTGAACAACTTCAAGTCGTACAGCGTCAACATCAGCGGCTGCAACATCGACGTGAGCGGATCGAGCGCGGTCGCGCGCTGTAGCGTCTCCCGGAACGTGACTCTCTCGAACGGCCAGACTCAGACCGTCAATGGCTCGGGGTTCCGGCTCAGCAAGCAGGGCGGCAACTGGGTCGTCGCCGAGCTGCTCCAGTAGCGAGTTGCTCGACTAGATCCAATCGCCGGCCGGGCCTCGACGGGTGTTGCCGTCTCCCTCCGGCTCGCTGGCTGGCGCCGTTCACGGGCTGAGAGTCTCTGCACGGCGATGGCGCAGGGTGGAACGAATTCGCCGCCGACCTGCGGTGGGCTGCTGGGTCCGGTTGCGGTTCACCAGGGGTGCTAGCGGCAGGCCCTGCAGACCCGCGGAGCGCTCGGTCGCTGTCGTCATTCGGTAGCCGTGGTCACTCGGTTGACTCGTGCGCGGGCGCGGCGACGAGTGGTCGGGCTCCATAGTTTGGAGGCCCTGTGGTCTGGGTGAATTGGTAGAGAGAGGGCGTGAGGAGACAGTGGACGAGAGTCCCAAGGTCCAGAACAAGGCTCAAAAACAAAAACCGCCGAGCCCCTTGGCGGAACTCGGCGGTTGGAGCCTTCCGGACCAAGGCCCGGAGGTTGGTAGAAGCTATCGGCTAGAAACTGTAGTCGAGACCGATCGTGGGCACGACGCCGTCGATTTGCAGGCCCTCGTCGCCGATCGAGAACAGCGCGTTGGCCGAGAGCAGCAGGTTGCGCACCAGGTTGAAGCGAAAGCCGACGGCACCCAGGATCGAGTTGACGTCGTCGCGGCCGAACACCAGCTCGTTGCGCAGGACCGAATC
>JANQPS010001213.1 GCA_028285365.1 Thermoanaerobaculia bacterium
TTCCAGGGAACGAAGTAGACGGCGCTGTAGGTGTTGCCGGCCTGGCCGGCGCGCGCGCACAGCCCAATGAGGGTCTCGGCGCCACCGCGCCCCAGGCCCTTGATGACGTGGGCCACTCGCAGGCCAGGCTTCTCCTTTGGAGACTTCACGACGGCTCCGGAACGCGGGAGCCGCTGGCGGTAGCGAGCTCCTGACGATAGAGGTCGATCAGCTGGCCCTGGATCGCCGCGCGACCAAAACGCCGTCGTATCGACTCGCGCAGCTGTCGGGCTCGTTGTCTGGCGGCCGGAAGGTTACTCAGCACGGTGTCCAACGCCGCTGCCAGCTCTTCCTGGTGTTGGACTCGAAAGACCTCCGCCTGGGCGCTGTCAGGAGCGTGGTGGTGGACGATCTCGAGATTGGCCGGGATGTCGGAGCAGACGATGGGCAGGCCGGCGGCTGCAGCCTGGAGGACGACGTTGGGCAGGCCTTCTCGGTGAGTGGGGTGGGCCAGCACGGTCGCTACTCCGAGGAGCTCGTGCACCTGCTCACTCCAAGGCAGAGTGTGAACTCGTGGATGATTGCGAATGTGCTCGAGAACCCTCGGGCTGAGTGGATCGAGATCCTGCTCGTAGTTACCGACGAGCAGCAGCACGGCTTCCTGGTGTTTGGCACGGAGCTGTGCGAAGGCTTCGGTGAGCTCCTCGATGCCTTTGTCTCTGACCAGTCGTCCGAGAAACAGAATGACCTCGTCGGTGGCTTTCAGCCCGAGAGAGTTGATGAACTCGAGGCGCGCCGCCTCATTTCTGAAAGGTGGCTCGAAGAAGTGTGGGGCGACCCCGTTGGTCGAGCCCGCCCCGACGACTCGAGCGTGACAGATCTTCAGTTCTTCGAGTCTGAGCGACAGGGAATGGCTGTTGGAGAGAGTGCGCGTCGCGCAGCGGGCCGTCGTACGCTCAGTGGCGAGCATGAGGTGTCGTTTCCAGCCGGCCATGGTCTCCAGACGAAGCCCGCCGTAGGTGTGCAGTCGGACGGGAACCCGGCACAGGCGCGAAGCCATCATCCCCAGCAACCCGGCTTTGGGCGTGTGGGTGTGGACGATGTCGGGCCGATGTCGCCGAAGCACGCCGACGAGTCTGATCAAGGAGATGAGATCGTGGACGGGAGAGAGGCCTCGCTCCATGGCGACGGCGACGTGCGGGCACCCTTCGCGCTCGACGAGCGCAGGGCGTTTGGGGCCGTCTGCACTCACCATGACGACATCGAAGCCGGCTTCGGCAGCAGCCTTCATCTGGCCTTCGAGCAGTCGGTCCAGCGAGAGCATGGCGGTCGTCATGCGCATGAGGCGCGGCTTTCGACCGTCGTGCGCAGAGTTCGACGCGCTCACGATGGCGAGGTCGAGGTCTGCGCGGCGGACCGCTCCAATCGAAAGACTTCGCACAGGAGATCGCTCTCAGGGACCGGCAGGCCGCGGAACCAGGCGAAGAGGTGACGGCTTCCGGGGAGAATCACACTGAGCCCGGTGGCGACGAGGATCTTGAGGTCGAGGATCAGACTCATGTGCTCCTGGTACCAGAGCTCGAGAGCGCCTTTGTACGGCATGATGTCGTCGCGATAGCAGGCGCGCGGGTCTTTGCCGCGCCTTTCGGCGAGGCTCATGATCGCTTCCTCGTCGCGGAAGGCGAGCGATCCCATGCCGGTCAGTCCCGGCTTGGTTTTTGTGATCCGATCTTGGATGTCGGGCTGGTAGTCCGCAAACCCGGACGGGACGAGCGGACGCCAGCCGACCAGGGTCATGTCGCCGCGAACGATGTTGAGCACCTGGGGTAGCTCGTTGAGCTTGGTCATGCGCAGCACTCTCCCGACGGGTAGAACGCGCGAGTCTCCTCGCAAGGTGATGTCTCGGGTTCCGGTCGTTTCGCTGTCTTCGCGCATGGTCACGAACTTGAAGACGCGAAAGTGACGGCCCTCGTGACCCACTCTCTCCTGCAGAAAGAAGACCTTTCCCTCGCCCGTGAGTCTGAGGATCAGCATGACGAACGCCATCGGCAGCGCGATCACCAGGAGTGCCGTCAGGGCGACAAGGAGGTCGAGGAGACGTTTCACGGGATCAGTGCGCTCGGAGCCAGGAGGTTACATCTTCTGGTCGAGGTTGCGGTGCGAGGCCACATGGTCGAACGGCGAGAGATTCTGGAGCAGAGTCTCGAGCTCCTGCGTGCTCCATGTACCGGCGCTACGAAGCGCGCCGAGATCGTCGAAGAAGCTCTCGAGGGACTCGCGGCTCCTTCGATGGACGTTGCGCACCACACCGATCCCTTCGTAGCGGTCGAGGTCGAGAGGCTCGCCGTCGACGAAAAACTCCTCGGTGGGTTTTTCGCCAGCCGTGTCGGTGTCGAACAGGTAGACCGGCCAGGAGCCGCTCGGGAAGTCGCGGTGCCGAGCCTTCTCTCGGGCCTCGTCTTCGCTCGCACAGACCCAAGGCTCCAAGTCCAGGCTCTCGATGAAGCGCAAGAGGAGATCGCCGAAAGACGTCAAGTGGGATTCTCGGAGCTTGGGAAAGAAGATCTCCTGATGCCCCGCTCGAAGGGCCGAGAACAGGCACAGGACGGCCGCTTCGCCGGGAGTCACGAAGTAGCGTCGGATGTCTCTGGGAGCCACGAGCGGCTGACCTTGCTCGAGTCGTCGGAGCCAGGAGTAGGGGAGCGAGCCGTCGGAGAAGAGAACGTTCGCGAAGCGAGCGCCAGACACGTGCACCTGTTCCGCGCTCGCCAGGACGTACTCCATGATCCGTTTGGTCGCGCCCATGAGGTTGGCCGGATTGGCCGCTTTGTCAGTCGAGACGCAGAACAGCCGCTCTGCGCCAGTCCTGCCCGCCACTTCGAGACAGCGCCGGGTCCCCAGCACGTTCACCGCAATCATGCGCATCAGGGTAAAAGGGTCGCGCTCCGAGCGAACGTGTTTGAGGGCGGAGAAGTTGAGTACGGCGTCGTAGCCCCCGTGTGACCCGGCCCAGGCAACGAATGCATCGAGCTCGGGGCCGAGGATGTCGAGGCAGAAGGTCCTGAAGTCGCCGTCGATGTAACCCTTGCTGCTGCGCAGTGAACGGACGAGCTCGGCAAGCGTGTTCTCACCGATATCGACGACGTGAAGCGCGCCGGGGGAGCGCGCGAACAGGGCCCTCACCACCGCGGAACCGATCGAACCGGCGCCGCCCACCACCAGAAAACGCCGCCCGTTGATCGCGTCGTCGAGTTCGTCACCGTGGCGCTTCAGATCTGAGTCGAAGAGGTGCTGCTCCCGGCACACGAGTCGTCGCAGAGATTCCTCGCCGAGCGCGGTCGAGTACGGTTTGAACATCGAGCCTCCTACAGCTCAGCCCATTGGTCGCGCTGGGACACCCGCGACTCGCGAGCCACTCGGGATGTCGCGCGTGACGACGGCACCTGCTGCGACCAGGGCTCCCTGGCCGACCTCGACGCCCTGGATCAGTTTGGCACCGGTGCCGACGTGCGCGTCGGCGCCGATCCTGACGCTGCCGCTGAGGACGCAGCCTGGAGCAATGTGGGCGTGGGCACCGATGCGACAGTCGTGGTCCACGCTGGCAGCGGTGTTGATGATCGCGTTCGGACCGATCTCGGCTCCGGGCTGGACGATGGCTCCGGCCATGACCTGGGCGCCGGCCCCGATAGAGGCTCCGCGGGCGACCGTCGCGGTTGGATCGACGATGGCCGCGAAGGAGTACCCACGCTCGAGCCAACACTCGTACACCCGTCGGCGTCGTGCGCCGGGCTCGACGAGGCCGAGGCCGTTGACGAGCTCGACGTCCTCCGGCGACTGGTCCAGTAGGTCGGAATCGGTCCGCACCGGTACCCCTTCGAGCGTACGCCCGGCTGTGGCTTCGAGGTCGGTCACGAACAGCACGAAGCGCCTGGACCGCTGCAGGCTGCCGAGCAGCACTCGCGCGTGACCACCGGCTCCCACGACGACGAGCGGTGGATTCGGGCGTGTCATCGGGCGTGTCATCGAGCAGTGGCCGCCGGCGACTGAAGTCGACCGAGCGCTGCGCTGGACGGGAGATTGATGATGCGGCGGCCAAGGTCTTCCGCTACGGGCAGCGGTCCGCGCGGGCAGTCTGAAAAGGGCCGCTGAAGGTGAAGGGGATGCCAGATCGGTCGACTCTGCAATCCGGCGTCGTTGAGCGCCTCGAGTGTGCGTGCGCGGAGCTCCATGAGCTCGTCGTCTCCAGAGAGCTCGAGCTCTTCGGGAGCGAGGATCACGCCGTTGAGCCAGAAGTTGCTCCGGGCTTTCGCGGGCTCCCAGAGAACCTGGGCGCCGGCGAGGTCGGAAAGAGCCTCGCGGTAACGCTCGGCCAGTCGACGTTTGTCGGCCAGCAGGCCGGGAAGTTGCTCGAGCTGGGCGCAGCCGAGCGCCGCGTTGATGTTGGGCAGCCGGTAGTTGTAGCCGACCTGGTCGTGGTGGTACTCCCACGGATGCGCCAGCTTGGCCGTGGTCGTGACGTGTTTGATGTGGCGCGCGAGCTCGTCGTCCGGGGTCACGACTGCGCCTCCGCCGCCGGTGGTCACGAGCTTGTTGCCGTTGAAGCTCAGGATGCCGAGTTTCCCGAAACCGCCCATGTGTCGCTTGGCGTACAGTGATCCGAGTGCTTCGGCAGCGTCCTCGACGAGAGGCACACCAGCCCGCGAACAGACCTCTACCACGCGCTCGACGTCGAACGGGTGGCCAAAGACACTGACCGCGACCACGGCGCGAATCGGAGCGCCCCAGTCTTTCGCCAGCGTCTGCTCGAGACCTTCGGGGCAGATTCCGAGCCGTCGTGGCTCGACGTCGACGAACACCGGGCGCGCGCCCGCATGCGCGATGGCGTTGGCGCTCGCGATGAAGCTCAACGAGGGGCAGGCCACGAGATCACCGGGGCCGACTCCTGCAGTGCGGAGCGCGATCTCCAGTGCGCACGTGCCGTTGACGACCGCGACGGAAGGCATGCCGGTGAGGTTCTCGAGCTCGTCTTCGAAGCGATCGACGAAGCGGCCTGCAGACGAAACCCAGCCGGTCTCGACGCACTCGGTTACGTAGCTGAGAGCCTGACCGTCGAAGGTCGGAGCGTGCAGCGGCTCGATCGCGTCTGACGCGACCGGTCGAGTGCGGCCTGCATCGACGACGCTCCGAGCTCGTTCAACGAGCTCTTGAACAAATCGTTCCACGACTGAGTTGCCTGCTGTGACCCGCGTCAACTCACGAGCGAGAGGTGAGGGTTGAAGGTATCCGCACGTGCTGATGCTACGTGTTGAATCGTCGAGGCCACGAGTCCTCCACAGCCAGCCAAGAGTCGAGAAGCGCTCCGTGATTCTGACGCGCCGAGCTCACCGGCGACGACGAGTGCAGTCGCTGGCTCGCTCATGCCCCGGCTACTAGAAAGCCTGTTCGCCGCCGGGAACGGCTGGCCGAGGCCCGATGGCAAGAGGCGAGGAAGTGGGCGAGCGTGCTTCGGCGACGACCACCTCGCGATGATTCCAGCGCCTCAGGCCTCCTTCGATGCTGTCTGCCAGTCGATCCAGGAGAAGCCGGCCTTCTGTGGGGTCCCCCTGGGCGTGGACGGCTTCGATGTCGAGTTGAGCCCTGAGCGTGCCGACCTGCTGGCCGTCGACGAGTAGAGCCCGAGACCAGGTCTCGCAGTTGCCGCTGTCGCTGCTCTTTGGCGTTCTCAGTGCAATCTCGAGGGACTGGTTGGCGCCGGGCGTTCCTTCGAGCTGGAGGACTGCGTCTTGGATGGGCAGCTCGCGGCAGACGCTGTCGAGCGAGCGCTTCAGACTGTCGATGTGTGTCGCGCCGGCGATTTCAGCGCGCAGCGCCTTGAGCGCCGCGTGGAAGCCGCGGTTACGTCGCCGTGTCGAGGGCATGTGGGGTCCGACCACCTCACGAACGAAGTGTGAGCGGTGAAGGATGCCGAAGATCAAGGCCACCATGAACAGCAGTGTGGTCGCCGTCGACAGCCGGGTCGAGAAGCTGGCAATGAGCGCGAGGCCGACGAACAGGAGGCCGAGGACATAGAGCAGGAGGACGGCTCGACGGTGAGAGAGTCCGAGATGGATCAGGCGATGATGGAGATGTCCTCGGTCGGCAGCCATCAGGGGAAGCCCGCGAGCGCGTCGGCGCACGATGACGAGCAGCGTGTCGAGAATAGGCACGCCGAGTGCAAGGATCGGGACTGCGATCGCGATGGCTGTGTCGTTCTTGAAATTCGTATTGATTGCGGTGGCCGCCAAGACGATTCCCAGGAACATCGATCCGCTGTCACCCATGAAGATCGAAGCCGGATGGAAGTTGAAGACGAGAAACCCGAGCAGGGCCCCGAGCAGGCAGCACATGAAGAGGATCATGAGAGCCTTGCCCGCGACGACGGCCAGGACCAGCATGGGGACGACGGCGAGTATCGCGATGCCGGCGGCGAGTCCGTCGAGCCCGTCGATCAGATTCATGGCATTCATCAGGCCGACGAACCACAGAATCGTGACCGGAAGCCCGAGCCAGCCGATGTCGATGGCGTCGGTCCCGAAGAGCTGGAC
>JANQPS010001234.1 GCA_028285365.1 Thermoanaerobaculia bacterium
CTCCAGACCGCTTTGCAGTCGGCCCTCGTCGTCGACCCGCCCGCGCGCTCTGCCGATGGTGGCCATCAAACGAGCGCCGAGCGCCCCGGCGACGACCCAGGCGAGCAGCTGCCAGAGCACTCCCTGAAACCGAAGCGCCACGGCGATCGCACCCACGACCAGAATCACCAGCGGAAGCAGTGCATCTCGTGCCTCCTCACGCATCCCCGAGCCGCCGACTTCGCCTCCCTGCGCACGCACCCGCGCCCGAAACTCGGATCCCGCTCGTAGGGCTCGCCTCACCGGTCCGGCCAGGCCATAGACCTTGCGCAGGTGTCTGACCTCGAGGCGCGGCGGACCGTCGTCACTCGCAGGCTCGGGTGCCTTGGGTTTGGGCACGATCGCCACCGCTACTCCAAGCAGGAGTCCACCGACCAGCAGTCCGACGATCACCTGCCAGAGCAGGGCCTCGACGATCTCCAGACCGAACAATGGGATCAAGACTGCAAGGGTCGCCGCCAGCCAGCCGATGACCACCCACGGCCCGACTCTCCCGAAGAGCTCGTCCAAGCGGCGCAGGAAGACGAATCCGACCGGGATGATCAAGAGAGTCAGGATCGTCGAGGTCACGAGTCCGCCCATGACCAGCGTGGCGAACGGCGGCCAGATCTCGTTCTCGCGGCCGGTGACGATGGCGAGCGGCCACAACCCGGCAACGGTGGTCGCGGTGGTCATGAGAACGGGTCGCGCTCGCTCCCTGACCGCCGCCAGAGCGGCTGCTCCCGCCGTCCAGCCCGCAACACCGTCTCGACTGAGGACTCGCTGCTGCATGCGGTCGACCAGCAGGATTGCCGGATTGACCGTGAGCCCGAACAACGCCAGAGCCCCAAGCAGCGCCATCTGATCGAGCGGGAGTCCCGAAACCACGAGCGCCCAGACCGAGCCCAGCAGCGTCAGCGGCAGAGCCAGCAGGACCAGCACCGGCAACGTCAGCGATTCGAAAGTCATGGCCAGGACCAGGTAGAGCAGCAGTGCGACCGGGACGAGCACCTTGCGGAACCACTCCGTCGTGCTGGTGTTCCGCTCGAGCTCGATCGTCGTGCCTGGAGGTCGGTGCAGACCAGCGACCGCGTCCGAAAGCTCACGGTCGAGAGAGACACGCGCCGGCCCGGTGCTCGGCAGGTCGGCGTCGACCGTGTACATCACCGCGCGCTCGCGACGTCCGTTGTGGTGGGTGATCACCGGAGCGGCCGGCACTCGCCGAACCGTGGCCAGCGAAGCCACCGGGAGCACACCACTCGACGTGGGAACCCGAATACTGGAAAGTCCGGCAAGCGACACTTCGCGAGCCTGGCTGCCCGAGCCGCCACCAGCTGCGCGGCCGGCGTCGCGTCGTTCACTTCGGCGGCCTTCGCTCCGCTGAACGACGATACCCAGCTCTCGTCCATCCGCGAGCGGATAGCCGGTCTGAACTCTGGTGCCCTCGCGACCGGCCAGAGTCAGGACCGGCAGCACGTCGTCCAGGAACAGTCCAAAAGCGTCGAAAGCCCGGCGGTTGGGAGCCACTCGGATCTCTTCGGGTCCTGGCCGCACCGAAGGCCAAGCTGCGTCGATCCCGTCGATCGATTCGAGGCGCGTCACGACGTCGGACGCGAGCCCTGTGAGCTCGTCGCTGTCTGGGCCCGAGAGCACCACCCTCGCCGGAGCGTTGCCGAGCAGCGCGCCGGCATCACTGCCGCCACCGCCACCACTCCCACCGACTCCGGCGGCTTCACCAGGACGCAGGATCTCGACGCCCCGCATCTCGCGCGCCGTGCTCCTGATCACGTCCCTGATCCCGGCAGCCGTCACCGCACTCGCGGGCACATCGGCGTCAGCGAGCTTGACCGTGATCGAACCCCCCTCTTCTTGAACCATGCTCTCGACGCTCTCGACACCGTCGAGGTCCAGGACCGCCGCCTCGAGGCGCTCGAAGACCTGTACAGAGCGTTCGAGTGAAGCCCGCGTCGAGGCCAGACGAACCGACTGCTGGACCTGCTCGGCGCGCGGTGCATCCTGGCTCGCGCTCTGCACAGCCACCCAGGGCAAGGCAATCACGATGGTGATCAAGATCGCGATCGCCACGCCGGTCACCCAACCGGACGGACGCCTGAGCGCGCTGGCCAAGACGCCCGAAAACAACATTCGCACGGCGTCCGGCGGGACGAGACCGCCGGCCCGTGCTCGCCGACCGCGCTGCTGCTCCAGCCGTCTCATGGCAGCGGGCGCGGCCAGATGACGCGCCAGCAGGGGTACCAGCCCCACCGCGACGAGCAGCGAGCCGAACAGCGGCAGCAGAATGGCGAGCGCGACGATCTCGACGAGGTTCTGGGTCAGCGAGCTGCCCAGGTCGATCATCAGTGGCGGCAGGAAAACCGCGGCCGTCGTGGCGCTGGCCGCGAGGATCGCACGCACGGTGCGCCTGACGCCGTTGGTCGCAGCATCGGCGGGGCTAGCACCGCGCTCGAGCTGCCGCTGGACCGCTTCGTAGACGACCACGCTGTTGTCGACCAGGAGACCAATTCCCACCGCCAAGCCAAACAGCGTGATCAGGTTGAGCGACTCTCCCGACAGATACAGCATGGCCAGTGCCGAGACGAGGCTGACTGGAACCGCAATGGCTACGACCGCAACCGCGCGCCAGTGTCGGAGAAAGAGGAACAGGACCACGAGAGCGATCCCAAACCCCGAAAGGCCCAGCCCCTGCAGACGCTCGATCTGCTCCTCGACCAGCTCGGCGGCGTCGAAGCCGATGACGAGATCGAGTCCGAGCGGACGCAGCTCCTCTCGAAGCTCTTCGATCGTGGTGCGCAGCTCGCGGCCCAGGCGCACGAGATTGGCACCGTCCTCCTGAAA
>JANQPS010000197.1 GCA_028285365.1 Thermoanaerobaculia bacterium
CGATTGCGCTGGCTTCCAGCCGCCCCATGAGCCCCCATCCACCGAACTGGTCTGCTACCACGATCTGGAGCTCGTTGTCGCCGGCCTCCAGCGGAAGCATCAGGGAGAGCTGAAAAAGGCCGATGACGCCTTGGCGCCTTGGAAGGTCGTAGCTGTAGCTGTCGTCAGCCATCGCCAGGGGCTCGCCATTCAAGAAGACACTCACGGCATCGCTGTACCCGAGGTCGAGCTGCACGCGACGGGTCGAAGAGCTCTCGATCGTCGCCGACGCGACCACCGCCCAGGGGCGACCCGACTCGGGACGCAACACGTGCCGTCCGATGTTGAGCAAACCCTCGACATCCACTTCGGCCACCTGAGTCCGGCCAGAAGAGGCGTCACCCAAGGATTCGAGTGTCGGCACCACGAGCGACGGCGGCACGAAGCTCTCGCTCAGGCGCCAGCGCGTAATCGTGCCGGCAGGAGCCTCAGCCTTGGGCGTCACGGCACCGAAGTCGTAACGAACCCGATCGGGGGTCACGCGAAGGTTGCGGTAGTGCGCCGAGTAGTCGGCCTCACTGCCGCGAGCCACGAAGCCCCTGAGCGCGATCGCGCCCGCGCCCACGGGGCGCGCCAGGCGATCGATCACCATGGCCGGGGTGGAGCCCGGCGCGGTCTCGCCGACAAACACCACGGCCTTGGAGTCCTTGATCTCGAGGCGCACAGGAATCCACTGGTCTGCCGGCAACTCGACCGCCGCGGTCTTGCCCTGACCGTGAAAGAGCTGCCAGGCCGACATGCCGTTGTCGACGGGCGTGTATTGCAGAGCGTCTGGCGCGCGAGTCTTGTGATTGCGGAAGTAGATCTCCTCGTAGTTGCGACCACTCTCGTCGACGCGGAACTGGACGTAGGAGAAGGCACGGCGCCCATCGAGCTTCATCTCCAGCTCGATCGTGCCGTTCTGCATCGAGACGGACTGATGGACCGCTCGGCCGGTCACGATGCGCAACTCCGCCCCGGCCCCGTCGCCGTGGATCTCCACCTGCTGACTGAGGCTCCAGCCTTCGTCGAACGCCATCGCTTCGGCGGCGACGACGGCAGGGAGGAAAATGCTGACAAACCCGACGTATGCCGCTACTCGCTGGTATTTTTGTTGTCTCGTCACGGAATCCTCCACATTCGTCACAGAACGTTCTTGCCGACGGGCGGCGCGATTTCTAGCTACCAAGTTACGCAATGGCGAGAGCCCGCGAAAGCGACGTTTGACGTTCAAGCTGGTACTTTTCGACGATGCCAACGGGGCCACAAGCGGAGCAGACCGTGCCGCTCATCCGCGAGGTCGAGTTTCTGCGGGACAAGTACGGCCCGGAGCTCCTCGTCGATGTGGGCTGGGTTCGCGAGCTCGACAAGTTCAACAAGGACACCCGGCCGCACCGGCTTCACTTCTACGACATCCTGCTAGTGACCGAGGGCCGAGGCACGCTGTCGTTCGACGGTCGTCCCGAAGTCGTCGCCCCTGGTCGACTCCTCTTCACGTCTCCCGGTCAAGTTCGGAGCTTCGATGTCGACCAACTCGAAGGCGTCTGCCTGTTTTTTGTCGGCGACTTTCTCCAGGACTTCTTCAGCGATCCGCTCTTCCTGTACCGCCTCCAGTTCTTTCACCCCTCCGAGCGGGACGCTTCGCTGACGCTGACGGAAGAGAGGCGATCCTGGCTCACCGAGAGGTTGGAGACCATGAGATCGGAGCTCACGGAGCTTCAGGGTGACAGCGGACATCTTCTTCGCGCGATCCTCTACGAGGTCCTGGTCACGCTCAATCGTTGGTCCGCCGAGTCGCAGGGGACCGAAGGCGACACCCTCGCCAACCCGTCGACCTATCGCTTCCTTGAGCTCGTCGAGAGGCGGTTTCGCTCGGAGCACCGGGTTGCCTGGTACGCCAGAGAGTTGGGACTGACTCCCGGCCACCTGAGCACCATCACCCGCCGCTCCCTCGGGCGCACCGCGGGAACACTCATACGCGACCGCTTGACCCTCGAAGCCAAGCGACGGCTGCTCTACTCGGACGACCCTGCGGCGCAGATCGCTCGAGACCTCGGCTTCGAGGACGCCTCGTACTTCGGCAGGTTCTTCAGGAGGTGCACCGGACTCACACCTGGACAGTTCCGGGGCGCGCCGCGGCAACTGGGATCTCCCGTCCTCCTCCACAACCAGGCGTGAAGCCCCATCCCGGGCTCGTCGCTCTCCGTTCGATCGTCAGTCCACCGTCTCTGTCCACCGGACCGAGCTGGCGCTCTCGAAGCCGTCGGCGAAGATCGCGTCGGAGTCGATCAGACTCACGAGGATCCCCCAGTCGTCGTTCGGTGCGTTCGGCGGCGCTCCAAGGGAGCGCATCGCGCCTCCAGAGGCGGTGGTCAGTGAGCCCTGGTTCCAGGTGCCGTTGCGCGGGTCGAACCAGCGGATGTCGAAGAGCTCCGTGTCCGATGCGGCTGTGAGATCGAGTTCCAACGAGTCCGAGTCCTCTCCGGCGTAGACCGCGTATACCGCCCCCGGAAGTGCCAGCGCATAGGCCTGCGACGACGATGCGACGACCAGGTCACGATCGGGCCGCATGTCGAGCAGAGGGAGACCGTCCAGGAAGTCGAGGGCGTGGCCAGTCCAGAGCAGCGCCGTCTCCATCTCCGAGAAGTCGTCGATCGCCTGATCGAAGCCGTGACCGCCACCGTCTTGTTGGACGTACCACTCGAAACCGCCAGCTCCGCCGATCAAGGCCGGCCACATCTTGTTGCGACGACCGTGCGGATAGCCGTCAGCCTGGTCAGTGGGATCGTTCTCGATCTTCTGCGGCTCGTCGAAGCTCGCCACCCAGGGCTCCCCGGCCGCGGCGGACTGCTCGCGCCAGCTCTTCATCAGGTCGAACATCTGGGCATTCGAGGCGTTGCCTTGAAAAGACGTCATATCGAAGTCACCCTCGCCGAGGAGTGGGAGATAGACGTTGTACTGGCCACTCTTGGTGTGATGCGTCACTGGCCTGTCGTACGGATCGACGGCCTTCAGGTACTCGGCGAACTCTCGCCTCTGGGCGTTCGTGTAGTCGTTCTCTTCGCCGAGGTTCCACTGGGAGCCATTGAGATAGCCGAAGCGAGCGTGCAGCATGCGATAGAACAGCTTGCGCTCGGGGCCGAGCGTGCCACCGTCGTGGTAGGTCTCGTTGGCCGACTCGGTTTCGGCGAGGACGAAGTGCAGCAAGATGCCACGGTGGTTGGCGTGCTGCAGAACCAGGTCCCACTGCCAGAGCTTGGACAGGTCGAAGCGGTCTTTGGTCTGCGGTGCAATCGTCGGGAAGGAGTCTCGACCGTCGCCACCGATGTTCATCGGGAGGAAGTAGAGACTGCTGACACCGCGATCGGCGATGTAGTTGAGTGCCCCAATGATCGCCCGGCCAGCATTGGGATCGGACCCACTCGTCCAGTCCGGATCACCTGATCGCCAGTCGCCTTCATGTGTGGCAAACGCGTGCCGGTTGTTGCCGGTCGTCGTGTTGTCGAAGCCCACGTAGCCGAGGAAGTTCTCCGGAACGTTCGGGCCACTCTTGACCCACGGACGACCAGACGCATCGGTCAGGTAGTGATGACCGCGGTTGACGATGGGTCCCAGGGCACGAAGGTCAGGTCTGAGGGCGGTGGAATCACTCACCACGAAGCTTCCGGTGACTCCGTCGTACGGTGCCAGAGCGGCTCCGGTCGTTTCGTCGAGATCGACGGCAATGCCAGAACCGCTCCGCATGGAGATCGTGTAGTTCCAGGTTCCGGTTTCGCCAGGAGACAGATGGGCCTGCCAACTGGTGCCCGAATCTCCACCTTCACCGTTGCCCGCGAAAGATCCGGGCACGGAGAAGACGCTGCCCGAAGGTGCCTCGAACCTCACCTGGAAGCGAAAGTCGGTGAAGGGATTCGGGCTCGACAACTCGGTGGCACCTGGGCCAGCCTGCGTCAGGGTCACCTTGTGCCAGCGCTCGAGCTGGCCGCTGACGACGACCGCGCCGTTTCCGTCTGGAGGTGGCGGTGGCCCCGAGTCGGCCACGACCTCGAACGAGATCGAATGGCCAGGGCCGGGGGTCCCGGTACCGTTTGCGCCGCTCCAGCTGGTGGCGGTGAGCTGATAGTTCCCGGCAGACGGCTGCCACGGCGCATAGTTGCCGTTCGAGTCGCCGAACAGCGCATATGGAGCGACGTTCTCGGTCTGGTTGTGGCTTTGCTCGCCGGTCAGCTCGAAGGCCACACTGCCAGGAGAGCCCGTGACGTTGGCGCGGATCGACAGCGCAGCCGGCACGACGGCGAGGTCGAGGACAGCCCCGTCGATCAGCGGATCCTGATCGGACACGACCTGATCGGCCGAGGCGTCGATCAAGGAAAGGGAGACGACCTGAGCCTGCACGAACATCGGGCACACGGCCAGCAGCAGCCAGCTGGAGCTTCGACCGATCAAGTGAATCATAGCTATTCGACTATACCCGACTCCGACCACGACACAATAGACGTCACAATGGAGACATCATGAAGCCTGACAATCACCGCGAGCCGAGCAGCGCGAAGTCCGCCGAGCGACACCTCCGCGCTTGGCCCGGAAGAGTCTTCAGTCCGCTCGCTGCGATGGTTCTCGGCGGCCTTCTCGGGTGCATCGAGCGCACCGAGACGTCGCCCCCCGGCGCTACGGTTTTCGAAGGAGTGACCCGGGAACCCATGATCCTCGGCGACCCGGCGCCAGACGACGACGGCAGGACCCGCATCTTGATCTACCACGACATGGAAGGTCTCAGCGGCCAGGACGATCCCCGCACCTACCTGTTCCGCTACTCCGAGCGCTACGCGGCTGGTCAAGAGATGTTGACGGCGGACGTCAACGCCGTCGCTGCTGGGCTCTTCGACGGTGGCGCCGATGAGGTAAATCTCGTCGACGCGCACGGCAGTGGCAGCTCCGAACCCGACATCCTGATCGACCAGCTCGACGCTAGGGTCGAGCGGGTCGTTCGCGATAGGCCGTTTCGCCAGTACGTCGACATCGTCGAGCCGGGTGTCTACGACGCGATCGCCGTCGTCGGTATGCACGCCAAGACCGGCAGCCGAGGCTTCGCGTCCCACACGTACACGCTGGGGATGGACTGGATCCTCAACGGCATGTCGATCACCGAGACCGAGATCGTCGCCTACTCCTGGGGCCGTGTGGACGTTCCTGTGATTTTCGCTTCGGGTGACGACCGCCTGGAAAGCGATCTCGAGACCATGCCGTGGATCGAGTACGTGCGTGTCAAAGACGCGACGAGCGCGGGAACGGCGGCGCTGCGTCCCCTCGACGAGGCCCGCGTCGAGCTGCGAGCGGGTGCACGCCGGGCCGTAGAGGGACTGAGCCAGGCCCGCACCATGAAGCTCAGCGAGCCCATCCAGGCAGCTCTCAGAGCCGTGCCACCGGCACGTCTCGATCAGCTCGACGGTGTGCCGGGGATCAATTACTCCGATCAGACCGTGACCTTCGAGGCGCCCGACTTCGCCGCCGCCTACGACGGAATCGTCGCGCTCATCGGAGTTGCGTCGTCAGGGTTCAACGACGTCCGGTCGGAAGTGCTGGCCGCGAGCCCCTACGCAGACGAGATTCTCTTCGGCGCGTTCGAGGAGCTCTTTCGTCGTTGGACCGATGTCGAGTCCGGTACCTGGAACGCTCCGGAGTCCGACTTGCCTTCCGAAGCTCGGCAGTATCACGGAGCAAACTGATGCGCCGAAGAGAGACGTCGTGGAAGGGTGCGGCCCACCGCGAGCGACGGCGAGCATCGAACTGCCCGCGGCACTCGCGACGCGTCCCATTCGTCAGCGTACTCATGGCCCTGGCGGTCTCGGGTCCTCTTCTCTCACACAGCGAGGAGCCGGACCTTTCCGGCACGTGGGACTTCCGAACGACCACGCCACTCGAGAAACCACAGCAGCCGCCACCGCCGAGTGCTGGCGAGAGCCCCTGGTCGGATCACGGATCGGCGGTGCCAGAGGACGATCGTGAGTCTCTGATCGTGGCACCAAAGAGCGGCAAGCTTCCCGAGCTCGTTCCTGGGGCAGAGCACCAGCAGCCGAGCGGCGCTCTTCCAGAGCACGGTGCCGTGCGCATTCGGGTCGGAGGGCTGGGCGATGACGGTCCAGAGCAAAGAGGACTTTCCGAGCGTTGTCTCCAGGGGTTCAACAGTGGTCCTCCCATCGTGCCCGGCTTCTACAACCAGAACCTGCGCATCCTGCAGACATCCGATCACGTGTTGCTGGTGACCGAGATGATCCACGACGCACGTATCGTCCGGCTGGACTCCCCTCACGAGGACGAGACCAACAAACGCTGGTTAGGCGACTCGGTAGGCCGCTGGGAAAGTGACGAGCTCGTCATCGACACGACGAACTTCACTCCGAAGATCGCCAGCTTTGCGCCCAACCCTTTCGAGGCGATCGGCAACGCCGCGAATCTCCATCTCGTCGAGCGATTGCGCCTCCTGGACGAAGACACCCTTCGCTACGAATTCACGGTCGAGGACCCGAGCACCTTCGTGACACCTTTCACGGCAGTCCTGCTGATGCGACGGACGGACGAACGGCTCTACGAATACGCCTGTCACGAAGGCAACAAGCCGATGTTCCACATGCTGTGGGCGGCGCGAGCTGAAGGTCGCGAGTGACCAGCGGCTTGCGCCCACCCTCGTGCAGGCGTCGTGATACCCCCGCTCAGTCTCCCTGGAGCTGAACCACTCGATCCGTGGAGGGGTCCGCCTCGGTCTGGATTCGAACCACGTGAGGCACGCCCGCGGGCGGATCTTTGAGCACCCAGTACTTGCCACCAGGTCCGGCAGTCTGATTTGGTCCGCCACCGCTCGATCGGTTGTCCTCGGTGTCGTGGGCTCCCATCCCCCACCAGTCGAGCTCGACGACCCACGCCTCCCTGCTTTCGCCGTCACCGATATCGATCGGCTCCGAGCCGACCACTCTCGGTACGGCCCAGTACTTCGTGCCAGTCGCCGCGAAGATCATCGGCAGGCGACCGACAAACCCCTCAGTCAGCGGCAGAGCGGCCATCCAGACGTCGTGGGCGCCGACTTCGAACATCGGAAGGTCCAGCGAGATCGCAGACTCTCGCTGACCGTCTCTCACGACGACATACCTCTCCCAGTCGTACTCGATCGTCGACTCGACTCCCTGTCTCGAAGTGCGGGCGACCAACGGCAACAGCGTCACTGCGTCCATGTCGATGGTGGCGGTCGCCAACACGTCGTCGCTACCCGCGCGCGACACCTTCGTCGTGCGCCGGAGGATCTTGCGTCCAGCCTCCATGACGGTCTCCAGGTGGCTCTCCTGATGAGCCCCAGCCTGAATGCGCGCGCCCAGAGCGAGAGGACCGCTTTTGTCGGTCGCGCCAAGACTCATCGTCGCCGAGCGCCCCGCCAGGTCCCTGGCATCGACCCTCGAGCTCCCGACAAAAAGTACCTCGGCCTGCTCGGGAACCGGCTCATCGGTCGACGCGAGGGTCGGCTCTCCTGCTAGCAGACCGATCACCAGGCAAGACGACAAGCAGATGAGGCGGCCCCTCAACCGGCTCGTCTTGCGCACCCTCCATTCGGAAGGGTCAGGCGTCCAGACCCGGTAGCCAGGGGATGTTCTCGAGGGCGTTTCCATACTCAGTCTCCTTATTCGGGAATTAACTAGGAACTATTTCCTACAACAATTCGAGGCGGTCTCCGAAGCGCCGCAATCCAAGTGGCACTAGCTTCCCAACGTCGCGTTCGGAGAGGCGTCGAAAGGCTTCACGGAGCTGACCTCGGGCTCCGGTCGCTCGCGAAATCGGTGCTCGGGAATCCCATAGGCCCTGGGACAGCAGAACAAGACGAGACGGCCGTGGATTACGCGCCAGATCTCCGGATGTACGGGGTCGCCCGTGACCGGACAGCTTTCGGCGTTGCGCACCAGGTAACGCTCCGGACTTGCCAGAAAACGATCCCGACTGCTCACATCGGCGAACAGATAGCGGTAGCCGCTCGAGTGCAGACTGATCCGCGGTGAGCCGCTGGTCTCCACACCCTCAACCAGATGGACTGGATCCAGGCCGCCCAGTACGGTGACCGCTGCTCGACTCGCGACGAGCCCCTGGACCCCGAAAGCTACGCACACGACGGCTCCAGTGGCAGCCAACAGAGACGAGGTCAGCGAGCCGCGGTCCACCGTCGAGGCTCTTGCAGGCGAGTCGTTCGACAGCAATCGCTCGATGCGGCCTTTGAGCGAACCGTCCGTCGCACCCAGGACCGCCAACGGCGTTGCGCGACGTTCTTCGAGCGCCAGGAGGCCGCGCGCGTAACCGAGGCTTCCTCCCCGGCAGACGCGCGCCGCCAGTTCGTCACAGCAGAGCTCCCGCGTATCGCCGAGCTCTCGAACCAGCCAACGCCAGAAAGGATTGAAGAACAACAGCCCGGTCAGAGCGTTGAGAACGGACTGCATCTCCAGGTCGCGGCGACCCACGTGGGCGAGCTCGTGAGCCAGTAACGCCTCGATCTCGGCCTCGGGCAGCGACCCGACCGTGGCTGCCGGGAGCAGAATTGCCGGTTCAGGGGTCCGCACGAGCATTGGTCCGTCGACCTCGGCACTCGCAAGCACCATCACGTCTCGATCGATCGCCACTCGACGCTTCAAACGGGTATACCTCGAGA
>JANQPS010000809.1 GCA_028285365.1 Thermoanaerobaculia bacterium
TACCGCTTCGTCTGATCGACCTCGTAGTGATCTTCGTGTGGAGAACCCTGCTGACCCTGCCGATTGCTGCTCTTGGTGCGCATCTCTTGTTCTGATGGACGCCGCCTCCGTCAGTTTTGGCTGTCTAGCTCGGCAGCTTGCCGAAGCTGGTGGACCGCTCGTTCAGTCTCTTCGCGACCGACGCCGTGATCGGTTCGGACCCTCCCTAGCCGCTCGGCTGTGCGAACGAGCAGCTCGGCCTGTGGTCGGGCCCTGGTGAGCTCTGCGATGGCGTCATCGAGGGTCGCGGTGGCCCCCGCTCCAGTCGCGAGCAGAGCCCGCTCGGCGAGCAGCCCCCAACCTCGAGGTGACGGCGCGATCAACTCTTCGACCATTGTGAGTGCGTCTCGATGGTGTTCGGCGCTCGCCGTCGACCGTCTCCAGCCAATGCGAAGCCTCACCGCGTCGATGTAGAGCGGGTGTTCAGGGGTGACTTCGGCGAGCTCATCTTCGAGCTGCAGGACTCTCCCGTAGCGCTGAAGAGCCAGGTTGCGCCAGCCGTCGAGGACAACTTGGAAGGCTGAGTCACACCGTTCGGCCTGGTCGACGAGCTCCTGCGCGAGCAGCCTGACGACTTGCGCTCGATCGAGTCTCAACTGCGCGGCGAGTCGTTCACAGTGAGACAGTGGGTTGCCGAGCTCGCCGAGGTCCGACAGCAGTGCTCGAGCCTGCGCGCCCTGGCCGTTTGCTACGAGCAGGAGTGCCTCTGCTAGGCGGCGCTCCTGCTCGTCTTCGATCCGGGTCGTGAGTTGTCGGGCGCGGCGTAACTGACGCAGTTCGATCAGACGCCTCACGATTCTGACCGCTTCGTCCCCGGTCATGGCGTGGCGGAGAGAATCATGTGCGAAGAGCTCGCCCAGCAGATCGACGGCGGCACTGCGCCCCGAGACGACGTTTGGCGAGTGGAGTTGCAGCAAGTTGCGCGCATCGGTGGTGAGCGGAGCGCCGTTGCTGTACTCGCGACTGCTCAGAGTGCTGAGCCGACTGGACATGGCGACAGATCGATGGTCAGGCGCTCCGAGCGTCGACCAGTGCTCTTGGCCCGCGTCGAAACCCGCTTGGGATGTCTCGAGATCCCTGCGGCTCGCCATGAGGACGAGCGCGGTGCCGGGCGCCGGGCTGTAGGCCTCGACGTGAGGAAATGCGTCGAGAAGGGTCGCTAGCAGTGATTTGAGGAGCGGCGAGTCGACGAAGCGCAGTCCGATCCACTGGACAAAGACTCCGTCTTCCCCGAGTCGTTCGGCTACGAGTGTGAAGAACTCCCGCGTGTACAGATTTGCCGCGCCGGCAGTCCACGGATGAGACGGCTGAGAGACGATGATGTCGTACTCAGATCGACCCAGGCTAAGCGCGCTGCGTGCGTCGTCGGTGATCACTCGCAGCCTCGGGTCGGACAACGGGTCGCTGGCCCTCGAGTTCGCCACCGCGCGGTTGGCACTGACGACCTCCGGCTCCAGCTCGACGACGTCGATGCGCTCGACAGTTCGCGGAACACTGCTGATCGTCAGGCCACTGCCAAGGCCCACGATCAACATGGATCTCGCCTCTGGTCTTGCGGCCACTGGAAGCAGCGAGAGCCACTGGGCCAACGCGACGCGACCCGGGCGACTTCCAGGTGCGAGAATCACAGATTCGGGAAGTCCGTTGGTGGTGAGCCGGAGGTCACGTTGAGCCGGGTCGCTGTGGACCATCACAGTCGAGCTCCGCCCGACGCCGTAGTAGTCGACGACTCCTGCTAGCTGTCTTCCGCTGAGTGGGGCGGTTCGGAGCACCTGCCAAGGTGTATGGGGAGGTGTGGTTGTCAGTGTCAGCAGGCCGACAATCGCCAGCGCACTGGGAACGAGAGCGTGGCGGCCGGCGGCATGACTGGCGACCAGCCCCAGAACGAGACTGGTGGCAACGAGGATCGTCCCAGTCCATGCAAAGCGGAGGTGCGGCAAGAGGTTGTAGCCGACCACGAGGGCTCCGGCAATAGCCCCGAAGGTGTTCCACGCATACACCCGGGCACTGGCGCCACCGGCTTGATCCTCGTCCGTCGCAAGAAGTCGGACGGCACAAGGATAGGCGGCACCCATGAGCAGGGCTCCGGGAAGGAGAGCCGCCGCACAGATCAACGCACCCGTTGAGGTTGGCGTCATCGCGCTCGGGCTGATCGCGCTGGCCATGTTGTCCACGAGGACAAAAGCCAGCCACGAGCCGAATCCGATCCCGAGCTGGCTCCAGGCAAAGCCGTTGTGTGCTCGGGACCGGCTACGAGCCAGAGAAGAGCCGAGGAGAGATCCCAAGGCGATGCCCGCCAGGAACGTGGCGAGCATGAGTCCGTACGAATAGATGCTGCCGCCGAGCAGGAAGGCCAGCAGCCGCGTCCAGACGACCTCCCAACCGAACGCCACAAAGCCCGAGACTGTGATCGCGGGTAGCACCCACCGGTGGCTGCGCGACTCGCGCGTGCTCTGGCCGTCTTCGGAGAGTTCTAGGTCGACCAACGAAGCGCCTTCGGTGCGTTCGCCCTCGGGTCCTTTCCTGGAACTCCGATAGAGCCCCACTGCGGCGAGGCCGGCAAGGACGTTGAGAGCGACCGCGACCCAGATCGTCCGCCCGAGTCCCAGCGAAGGAAGAAGCACAAAAGCTCCGATCAGTGCTCCTGCGGCTGCGCCGGCAGTGTTGACTGCATAGAGGACAGCCACTCGAGGCCCTACCTGCTGATCGGTCCGCACCGCCCACCGGCAGAGGATTGGCAATGTCGCGCCCATCAAGAGAGTTGGCGGCGCGAGTGCGACGAATGTGCAGATCAGGTAGAAGACCGCCGAGGACGGACCGCTGGTTTGACCGAGCTCCGTGGTCGAGAAGAGCGCTTGGCGAAGGGTCGTCGCGATCGAGATCGTGATCGGAACCAGCATCGCGAAGACGGCGATAGCCAGCTCCATGACTGCGTAGGTGAGAAGGGGGCTCTCGAGCCTGTCCAGGTACCTTCTCGCCGCAAGGGCGCCAAGCGCCAGTCCGCTCATGTAGGCGGCAAGCACGGCTGCGACCGCAATCTCGGAGGCGCCGAAGACCAGAGTGAGCTGCTGGAGCCAGGCCGTCTGATAGATCAGTCCGGCGATTCCAGACAAGAGGAAGCAGGCCAGCAGCAGAATCCACCGGCGGCCAATGGGCTCAGCCTCGAGTAGGCGCGACATCGGCGGATGCTATCGGCGGGATGGAGAATGAAAGAGTGGAGGACGGGGCACGTCCCAGACTGCCGTCGTATAGTGCTCTCCGCCATGTCGCGACCATGCGAAGTTGCAGCCGAGGAGAACAGGACTGCGACCGTCTCTGGTGTCCACGCAGTGGCCTTCCTCTGGCTCTTCGCCAGTGTCCTGGCCTCTCTCGTCACCCCGACATGGGCCCTCCAGCCAAATGTTGTGGCGACCTACCGCGTCGCGGGGGAGCGCCATGCGATCGACGCCGAGGAGCTCGAGAGCTGGCTCGAGCACGGTTTCGTGGGGCAAGCTGACGAGATCGATCGCGCGGAGGCACTGAGGCAGCTGATTCTGACGAAAAGCCTCGGCCAAGACGCAGAGCGGCTCGCGCGTCACGAAGAACCGGCTACCGCTGTCGAGATCGCCATGGCAAAGGGTCGCCTGGCGCTGACGGAGCTGCGCCGTCATGTCAGCAGCTCGATCAGCATCACGGATCAGGCGGCCGATCAGAAGTACCGGCAGATCAAGGACACCTACACGCTGCCGCGCCGGGTTCGGCTGCGCAACCTGTTCAAGCGCTTCCCATTGAACGCGACGGAGGCTGACAAAGCAGCGCTTCGGCAGGAGATGTCCCGTCTTCGTGAGCGCGTTCTCGAGGGCGAGGACTTTGCGAGTCTTGCCGAGCGTGAGTCCGATTCGCAGACTCGGTTTCTTGGTGGACTGATCGGAAACGTTCGTGCCGGAAGTCTGCGAGGCGACATCGATCAGGTTGCGATGGTGATGAAGGCGGGGGAGCTGAGCGAGATCCTCGAAGGTCCAACCGGCTACACCTTGCTCTACTGCGAGAAGATCCTCGATGCCGTCGAACGCAGTGAGGCTGAACTGCGTGAGATAGCGCGCAACCTACTGTCCCAGAAGGAGTGGAGGTCGCGGTGGGCAGCAACGGAGGCTGACCTTCTAGAGCAGGTGCGCGCCGTCTGGCATTGGCCCTCGATCGACTCTTCTCGCGAAGTACCCCTGGTGAGCTACCGGGATGGCCAGTTGAGCGTTGAAGACGTTTTGGCTGTCGTCTCGCCGCGGGCCGCACGGATGGCTAGCGATCGCGAGTCGGCGAAGCGTCGGTTGACGACCATGGGACGTGAGCGAGTCGAAAGGCGAATGGAGCCCTTTTTCAAGTCTCTGGCGGCTGTGGACGTAGTGAGATCCGAGGGCCTCTGGACGGCGGAGCTCGATGAGCAAGCAACGTGGACACGGTGGCGAGTTCTGGCGGCGGCGAGCCTCGCAGCCAGGGTGCAGGAGCGTCTGGAACCAGCCACGGAGGCCGAGCTGCGTGAGTTCTTCAGCGCCAACCCGGAAGACTTCCGGCGGCCGGAGCAGCATCATCTGGGAGTCGTGACTCTCGAATTCGATCCCGCCGACCCGCGACCTCGGCTAGAACAAGGCCTGCGACTGACAGACGAGCTGGAAGCAGGTGTCAAGACGTTTGCCGAAGTTGCACGTGAGCATTCGAGCCACGCCAGTGCCGCCGACGGTGGTGATCTCGGCTGGGTGCCACGACCCGCACTCGTCAACCGACTCGGCATCGATGGAGTCCGGGCCCTTCGCAAGCTGAACCCGGGAGAGCGCTCGAAATGGATACAGGACGACGAGAGATCGCACTTCCTCCTCATCGAGCTTCGGGGTGTCGAGCGGGAAAGGCCCTACACGTTCGAGGAGGCTCGAGATCAAGCCCGACAGCTGCACGGACAGCGCCGAGCTCAGGAGATTCAGCGTGTCCTGAGCGCTGACTGGTGGCGTGCTCTCGACGTGACCACGACGGACGAGTCGAGTGGCTAGTCTCTGTCCCGGGTGGTTATGTGCTGGCTCGTCGATCGCGGTCCCTGGCTAGGGCGGAAGCGTCAGTTCGAATCCGGCGTCGGCTAGCAGCTTCTTCGTGATGTCCTCGAAGAGAACGCTCGAATGGTGCTCGAGATAGTCCGCGACGACCCGGTCCCGGACCTCGTCGAGTGGTAGCGGCTGCGGGTCCTGGCGCTCGACGAGTTTGAACATGGTCAATCTGCCTCTCAGGAGATAGGGCGGCGAGTGCTCTCCGTTGCGCAGAAGCGGCGCAAACCGCACGGCTGTCGGATCGCTCGAACGCAACGCCGGCAGTGCCTGAT
>JANQPS010000919.1 GCA_028285365.1 Thermoanaerobaculia bacterium
CAATCCGGGCCCGTGGTTCAAGGGGTGCTACCTGAACATCCACGTCTCGAGCGGCAAGCTCCAGTGGACTCTCCGACGCGCCGGTGCCGAGACCTGACATGCGCATCAATCCACTGCTCGAAGACGTTCCCGAATCCCCCATCTCCGAGGCCTACAGCTGGGTCGGCCAGCGAGTTCTCGGCGACGACACGGATCTCGTCGACGTCTCGCAAGCCGTTCCGGGCTACCCACCCCCTCCAGAGCTCCGCGAACGCCTAGCCGAGCTGACTGCGGATCCGTTGACCTACCGCTACACCGATCAGATGGGCCTGCCTGAACTGAGGGAAGCCACGGCTCGCGACATCTCGCGCAGCTACGAGAGCGTCGTCCACCCGGAGCAAGTCGCAATCACCGCCGGATGCAACCAGGCGTTCTGCCTCACGGTGGCGGCCCTGGCTCGGGCGGGCGACGAGATCGTCGTTCCGCTGCCGTACTACTTCAATCACGACATGTGGCTGCGCGCCAACGGTATCCGCCCGGCCTACCTCGACCCTTCAGAAGGCCTCGAGCCCGACCCGGAGCGCGCCGAGGCGCTCATTTCCGAGAAGACTCGCGCGATCCTGTTGATCTCACCGAACAATCCATCGGGGCTCACGCTCTCACCTGAGCGACTCGAGGCGTTCTTCGACCTCGCTCGCCGACACGAGATCGCCCTGATTCTCGATGAGACCTACCGCGACTTCAGGGCCAAGACCACCCCAGCGCACCGGCTGTTCGACCAACCCGGATGGGATGAGACCCTGGTTCATCTCTATAGCTTCTCCAAAGTCTTTTGCCTCACCGGTCACCGGGTCGGCGCACTCGCCACTCGCTCTTCTCTCATCGAGCAGATCGCCAAGGCCATGGATTGCGTCGCGATCTGTCCGCCCCATCTGGGTCAAAGGGCGGCCCTGTTTGGACTCGAGAACCTCAGGGAGTGGCGCGAAGAGAACCGTCAGGCCATGGTCGAGAGGATCACGACCTTCGAAGAGCTCGTTCGAGAGGGCTGCGAGGAGTTCCAGATCGCAGCCAGCGGCGCCTACTTCGCGTACGTCCAGCACCCGTTCTCCAATCAGCCAGCGCGTGAGGTCGCGCGCAGGCTGGCCCGCGAGCACGGTGTCTTGTGCCTCTCGGGAGACATGTTCGGTCCCCGACAGGAGGACTACCTGCGGCTCGCTTTTGCCAACCTGCCGGTCCAGGAGCTCCCCACCCTCTGCGAACGGTTGAAGGCGAGTACCGCCTAGCTGAGAACACCCATCTCGGCTCCCGCGAAGTGTCCAGGTCTGAGGCACGGGCCGCCGCCGCTCAGCCGGACGCGCTCGGGCGAATCGGTTACGACGCCGGTCGCGCCAGATGTTCCTTGTACCAGGCGATCGCAAGATCCACAGCCTGCTGCCGGGAGTCGCGATAGATGTCGTAGTGCTTGATCCCTGGGATCACCACGTATTTCGTGGGAACCCGGTTCTTGAGGATCGAATACACCGCCTGCCCATGTTCCTTGATGTCGAACAGCTCTTCTTCGCCCGCGTCGATGATCAGCGCAGCCGCCTGCGACCGATGAGCGACGTCGCGAGGTGAGTAGTGCGCCATGCGCTCGAAGAACGGAGTCCCTCGAAGCCCCGGAGCCGGCTCGCGGTCCGGGTAGGGAGCCCCGTCACCTCGAGCCATCGCAACGGCACTCGAGTGCGCGGCCTCGAGGCCACCCGGGAAAAAGGCGGGGTTCGAAACAGAGCCCACAGAGTCCATCGATCCGACCTGTGAGACCGTCACCTTCACTCGAGGATCGTGAGCGGCGACGTAGATCACGTGCCCGCCTGAGTAGCTGCTCCCCCAGAGTCCGATGCGTTCGGCGTCGACTCCAGGCTCACCCTGGATCCACGAGATCGCGTTGCGGATGTCTTCGGTCTGGTCGAATGGATCCACGATCTCGCGCAGAGCCTTCACCTTGACCGTCAGGTGGCCGGAATCGTCGGCCTCGGGCTGCTCGCCCTGGAGTACGAGTCGACTGTCACTGTCTCCCCATCCCCGATAGTCGATCGTCAAGACGACAAATCCCTCAGCCGCAAAAAACGGGGCATAAGCCTGGTTGAGGTGGTCTCGGGTGCCACCCCACCCATGGGCCAGAACAATTCCAGGGTACCGATCGCTGGCCTGCTTGCCGGCCGGGAAAAAGAGATCTCCAGAAAGGCGTGTGCCATCACTCCACACGTCGACACCACGACGTTCCACGCCGTCGGGAAGAGACTGCTGGCCGAAAGCTGCGGCGGCTAGAGCCGTCCACAGAACGAGAGGAACCAGAAAGGAGCGCTGGATCAGACGCATGGAGCTTCTCCTCATCAATTGATCGGACTCGCACGAGCGGTCGCGTTGAAGATCAGTAGGACTGCCGAGAGACTACCAGCGTCAGGAAACGGCCTCATTCTCGTCCCTGCCAGAGTCCAGTTCATCCCTCGCGCCCAAAACCTGGTGCACCCTCGAACTTGTTGTCCTGACGCTCAACTAGTACCCTGCCAGTATCCCGACGGATGGACGTAAGTCACACTCCTCTTTGACTTTGTGCTCTATCTATTAGTGATCTGCCAGCGATCTGCTACTGACCTGCTAGCGATCCGACGGTGATCGGCCGGCCAGAGGTCAATGCCTGATCCGCGTTGCTGGCGTATCTGAGGGGGCCGAACATGAACGCCGAAGCCACGTGTCCGCGTTGCGGCAAACCCCGCTTCGAAGACTCACTCGACTGTCCCTACTGTGGAGTCGTCTACGACCGCTACGAGGCGCGCGCGACGACCTCTGAGACGGCCTCCGAGACGATGCACTCGGCGGAGCCTGGCGAGTCTCACGAGGAGATCTTCACACCAATCGACGGCGGCCAGATGTACGACGGGCCCGAGGTGGTCGGCTCACTCGAGCCCGGGCCGGGCTCCGGACCTCCGCCGCCGCCGGGGGCACCAAGCCCCGCTCCCGGCCGCTTCGTCATGCGGGCCTCGACGAGCGAGGAGCCCAAGCCTCTCGAGGGATCCCGAATCAGCGCACTCTTGATGCGCGACCTGCCGACCTCGATCGTGGTCGTGGGAGCGGTCTTCGTGATCCTGCAGATCTACATGACGACGTCGCTCATCTCGTTCACGACCGATGCCGACCGAGTCCAGGCCCGCTTTCTCAGTATGACTGGCGTGACGCCCCCGGAAGAGCTCATCGCAGGAGCCCACTTTCGATTCGTGGGCCGCGACTTCCTCTGGCTCGCCGCCCCCATGAGTCGAGGGATGCCAACCACGACGCTGATCTTCCGACGCAAGACCTTGGGTGGATGGGTCTCCGGAGACGAGCTGCGCACCCAGTTGGAGGGTTGGATGCGCAGGCTCGATCTCAGCTGGCAGGAAGGACGCACCACGCGCGCTCGTGTGGGCGCTGAGATCGCCGAAGTCCAGCTCATCGACATCGGCGAACCTCAGCAGACCGTTGGCCGAGCGGCGCTAGCCTCTTTCGAGCACCGCGAGCGACCGCTACTCCTGGTCGTCGCAGGTGACGATCAGGGCTACGACGAACTGCGCGGAAGGATCTTCCGACGTGCGCGGTGACGCTCTCTACCGCGCAGTGCCCGCAAGGGCGACCTGCGAAGCACCGCTGGCCTCACCCCGCTGCAGGAGGCGTCCCCGTCGGGACTCGGCAGCACTCGTCCTGTCGATTGCGTTCCTGTCTCTGGCTGCCCCTGCGCTCGGTCAGGACCCGGAGACCTTCGACCTGTCGTTCGGCTCGATCATCAGCACCGCCATCCTGATCGCCATCGCCAGTTTCCTTCTGCAAACCGTGTTCATCTGGATGGCGGCACGCTGGCTCGGTCTCGAAGGTGGAGTGGGCAGCGCCATCGGAGCTCTCATCCTAGGCATGATCGGCTCCGTGATCGCTGGCTTCCTCTTGGGCCTGGTCGTGGCCATTGCGCTGCCACAGCTCCTGGCGACCGGGGTCGCGTTCTCCATCCTGGCTCAAGCCATGTATCTGGCCGTCTTCACGGTAGCCGTACGATGGTCCTACAAGGCCGACGGCACGCGCGCTTTCCTGGTCGTGCTGATCGCATGGACCCTCACGTCGCTGGTGATCGTTCTGTGCCTTCAGCTGTTCTTCGGCGTCTAGTCGGTAACGGTTCGGCATCTAGGGAGCAGCGTTGGGCGAAGCTCTGTGAGGCGTAGCAGGGCTCCGGGCCTTGCCGCTGCTCGGCCCACCGCCCATGCCGGCCCGGCAGCGGCTATCGTTGGCGGACCAACTCCGCGCACGGTGACCAACTGAATCTCCTCGACTCGAGTCGCACCAGTACGATCGCGCGCCGCGCGATCACCATCCCGACGCTGACCCTGGCTTTCCTCGTCGTGGTGGCCACTGCACCCTTGACCGTCGCAGTGGCGCTGGTGATCGACCTCACTCGGGACGCAGCTGCGCCTCCGCCCAGACGACTCCGCTTCCTCACCCTGCGACTGCTCACGTTCGCAGCGGCCTATCTGACATGCGAGATGGCCGGCGTACTCCTGGCATTCTGGATCTGGCTCCGCCACGGGCCCTGGACAGGTGCTCCGCAATCGCGGTTCCTGCAGCACAACTTCAGGCTTCAGTGTGTCTGGGGCAGCACCCTGTTTGCCATCGGTCGGAGGCTGTACCGACTGCGCCTGAACGTCGAAGGACAGCAGCTCGCGTCGCCAGGCCCGATCTTGCTCTACGTACGGCACTCGAGCCTCGCCGACACGGTCCTGGCGGTTCAGCTCGTGGCCGCCCCCTTCGGCATGAGGCTGCGCTACGTCCTCAAGCGACCGCTGCTCTTCGATCCTTGCCTCGACATCGTCGGCCTGCGTCTACCCAACCGGTTTTCGCAGAAGGGAACGAGCCGCTCCTCCGACGAGATCGCCGCCGTGGCGGATCTGGCGAACGGACTCAGCTCCGACGAGGGTGTCCTCATCTACCCGGAAGGAACCCGGTTCACCGATGTCAAACGCCAGCAACTGCTCGAGCGCCTCGCGCAGCGCGGAGACGAGCAACAGCTCGAGCGCGCGCAAAGGCTACGGTTCGTGCTGCCACCAGTAGCAGGCGGGCCAGCAGCCCTGCTCCGACGCAACCGCCAGCTCGCAACGCCAGCCGATCTCGTCATCTGCGCTCACTGCGGACTCGAGGAGAGCCCCACTGCGGCCGACCTCTGGCACGGCAAGCTCCTGGATCAAGAGGTCGCGGTGCGCTTCTGGCGCATCCCGGCCGCCGAGCTGCCGCGTGAAGGACAGGACGAGCAGGAATGGCTCTACCAACATTGGCATCGGGTCGACGAGTTCGTCGCGCAACACAAGCCAGCATCGGTCCGCGAACCAGCCGCCGAAGTCGGCCACCTCTTGACACCACCCCCCCACGACGAGCCGAGCACCGTCACCAGACCCCGGTCGTAACGGCGTACCTACGCGCTAGACCAGCAGCTTCCGCACCCGGGAGAGAACCATGATCCACAGAGTCGTGGTGATCCGCCTCAAGCCGCAGTATCGCGAGGCAGCCAGTCTCGAGCAGATCGTCGAGCACAGCCGCGAGCTTCTCGCAACGATTCCGTTGATCCGAGACCTTCGCGTCGCCGGGTCAGCCGACGGTAGAACCCAGCGAGAGTGGGATCTGACGATCCTCACGACGTTCGATAGCCTCCAAGACATCGATACGTTCCGAACAGAACGCACCCACCGTGCCTACGCGGACGTCTACCTTCGCCCCATGATGGAGACGATCCGCGTCTGGCATTTCGATCTTGGCTGACGGCCCCGAACCACGAGACCTGCACTATGGAACCCGCACCGACAAGTCGAAGGCCCTCGAAGTCCAAGAGCGCCGAGCGCATCCTCCGGCTCGCCGCCGTGGTGGTGGCCGTGAGTGTCAGCAGCCCAGCCCAGGCCGAATGGGAGCCACTGTTCGACGGCGAGAGCCTCGACGGATGGAAACGACTGGGCGGCAAGGCCACGTACCGGATCGAGAGCGGCTCGATCGTCGGTGAGAGTCAGAGCGGCACTCCCAACACCTTCCTCGCCACCGAGCGCAGCTACGGCGACTTCGTGCTCCAGCTCGAGTACCTCGTCGACCCGCAGCTCAACTCCGGAATCCAGATCCGCTCCGCTAGCACCCCGGAGTACCGTCGTGGCCAGGTGCACGGCTATCAGGTCGAGATCGACCCCTCACCACGCGCATGGAGCGCCGGCATCTACGACGAGGCCAGAAGAGGTTGGCTGTTTGCCCTCGAGACCAATCCGAGAGCTCAGAAGGCCTTCAAACAGAACGACTGGAATCAGGTCACCATCGCCTGCGTCGGCCCAACGATCAGAACCTGGCTCAACGGCGTACCGACCTCGTATCTGGTCGACGACATGAGCCTCTCCGGCTTCATTGCGTTGCAGGTCCACTCGGTGTCCAGGGAGAATTCGGGTCGAACGATCAGCTGGCGGAACATCCGCATCGCAACCAGCGATATCGAGACGATCATCACCAGTCTCGACGAGAGCTTCCCGCACGTCGTCAATCTGATTCCCAACCGGCTCGACCAGCGGGAAGCCGAGCTCGGCTGGCGTCTCCTCCACGATGGAGACGAGCTCGACGACTGGCGGCCGACCAAACGAAACGCCTGGCAGATGGAGGACGGCCTTCTCGTCAGTCGCGCAGGCAAAGCCGGGAACCACCTGCTGAGCCGTTCCACATTCGAGAGCTTCGAGCTCCAGTTCGAGTTCCGAGCGACAAGAGACGCGGCCGGAGGAGTCGACTGGGGCGTCAGTGAAGGCGAGAAGCCAACTCGCCTGGGCTTCCACATCGCTGACGATGCCAGCCCAGCCGCTCGCTCAGCCGACGACGCCAACGGTGTGGCCGACCTCTCCGGACAGCTGAAGGCCACCAAACCGGCACGCTTCGTCAATCCGGCCGGTCGCTTCAATCACGCTCGGATCCTCGTCGATCACGACGGACGCGTCGAACACTGGCTCAACCACATGCGGGTACTCGAGTTCGAGCTGGGTGCCGAAGAGCTCCGCGACGCGCTGGGACTCGCGGACTCCGGAGGCGGCCCACCCGAAGGCCACCTCCGCCTACGGCACGACGGCGACGAAATCGCCTACCGAAGCCTCAAGGTGCGCGAGATCACACCAGACTGAGCCGCGGCAACGTCACTCCGACGTACCTGGCTCACCGCCGCCTTCGGCATCGACGAGCCTTCCCCACATCAGGCCCTTGATCGGACCGTGCTGCCACGTCCCCGAGTACATGCCGTCGTAGAGCATCACGCGGGCAGTGAAACGCCCGGGCAGGCCGGGAATCTCCTGGTCCGTCATCGTGAGCACCGGCGTATCACCCGCCCACAGCACGTCGACCGGAATCGGCTCCATCTGGGCGTTCTGGTTGTGGCCCATGTTGTAGTGGAAGACCCAGGAGTCACCGTCTCCTCGAGACAGCTCCGAGACCATGTAGGTGTCGACCTGTGCGTCGGTCATCCCGTCCGGGCCGATCACGTTGAACTTGCCTTCGAGGCGTTTGCCTTCGATGAGCTCCGCGAACCGAGCTTCCCGATCACCTTGGGCACCGGCAGCCGAGCAGATCAGAGTGAGAACGCCAGTCAGGAGCCAGCTCATGCTGCTCTGACGACGGGCACGGAGATCGTTGATCATGATGTCCACTCCATGTTGAGAGTCCGTATTCGCGAGTCACGGTGACGTGAAGTCAATGTGGCTCCGAGACGCACCATTCTACGGACTCAGGATGGCACGGTTTTGCCGCATCGCCGAACCCCGCGTGACACCTCGCCGGGCCTGATCACGACGAACCGTCTTGGGATACGTTGTCGAGACCACCAGCCGACCGGACTCGCGAGGATCGTTTCTCGCGCCGCTCCCTTCTCCAACTCTCTGCTCGACACTCTCTGCTCGCTCGGTCTCTGCTAGCGTCGTCTCGCTCCCCGCGAAACCAGACTTCCTGGCCTGACCTGGCATCAGCCGCAACCCATCGAATCGAGACTCCAATGGTCCACTGCTCGTGATCCCGTCACTTCGCCAGCTGTTCGTAGTCATCCTGCTCTTCCAGCTCACCTCGCTGCCCTCAGCGATCCCGGCTCAGGCGACTTACGATGACGTGCCCATTCTGCGCACTGCCGAGAGCGTGCTTGCGCCCAGGCTTCAGCGGGGAGACGGCTGGGAGGTGGCTCCCCAGGTCGAGTCTGACGGCTACATGAACCACTACCGCCTCGAGACCGACTTCGGGACGTTCGACGTCGAGGGAGATGAGCTTCTCGAGGTCAGGGTGGGCGAAGTCGACGCCATCCGCAGGCTCAAGGAGCTCTCCCGGACCACGGCTTTCGCCAAGGCCATCGCAGGCTCCGTTCAGCAGACTGCCGACCAGGTCGGCACTCTCATCACCGAGCCGAGGGCGACGTTGAGGGGTGTTCCGGACGGCGTCGCTCGGAGGGCTAGAGGCCTCTGGTACAACGCCAAGAGAACGGTCCGCAAGGCAGGCCAGGTCGCGGGGGAAGTCCGAGCGAGCTTCGCCGAGGACGAAGAGCCGTCAGAGCGGGACGCCGTGTCCACTACGGACGACGCCTCCACGATGAGTCGAGTCGGCGACAAGGCCCTGGGTCTTCTGGGCTTCGAGTCGAGTCGACGGCAGCTGGCTGCTCGACTCCGTGTCGATCCCTACTCGTCGAACGAGGTGCTCAACACCGAGCTCGATCGGGTGGCCATGGCGGCACTAGCAGCCAACCTGGGCTTCTCGGCACTGGACCCGATTCCCGACCCCGTCAAGACCGCCACCCAGGTGCACGAACTCGTGTGGCAGACCCCACCCCGCGAACTGGAGCGCCTCAACGACGAAAGTCTCAAGGAGATCGGCGCCTCGGGCGCCGTTCGTTTCGACTTTCTCGAGAACTCGTGGTACTCGCCGTCGGAGCAGACCACGTTCGTTCGCGCGCT
>JANQPS010000951.1 GCA_028285365.1 Thermoanaerobaculia bacterium
CGAGCACCGTGCGCAGCGACGTCCCGAGGTCGATCTCCACCCCACCCGGCGCACGCACCGCACCCGAGAGACAGATCGCCTTGCGCCCAGGATTACGCCGGTGCTCGAGCAGCCAGGGGACCATTGCCAACGTCTCGACGTTCTGCACGACGGTCGGTCGACCCCAAAGTCCGCGGGTCGTGGGATACGGCGGCCGCGGCGACGGCTCCGCGCGCAGGCCTTCGATCGCGCGCAACAGCGCGGTCTCTTCGCCACAAACATAGGAGCCGGCACCGCGAACCACCTCGACGTCGAAAGCGACCTTCGACTCGTCCCCGAAATCACCAGCCAGCAGACCGGTACGACGCGCTTCGGCGATCGCGCGTTCGACGGCTCTGGCAGCCTGCGGGTACTCACCGCGCACGTAGACGATGCCGTGGCGCGCACCGATGGTGCGAGCACACGCCACCATGCCCGCCAGAATCGCGTGCGGATCCTCCTCGAGCAGCAGGCGATCGACAAACGATCCCGGATCGCCTTCGTCACCGTTGGCGACAACGTACTTTAGCTCACCCTCCGCGGAGCGGGCCGCGTGCCACTTGGCGCCGGTCGGGAAAGCGGCTCCTCCCCGACCGCGCAGACCCGACTCGTCGAGCACTTTCAGGATCTCGTCGGGGTCGAGTCGAGGCTCGTACTCCTCCAGCGGGTCACGACGGCCACCAAGGACACCACGCAGCACGACGGGGGCCGGCACGAGTGAGCGCCTCGGGATGGGCGGAGCCTCTTCACCGGTGCGGGCCGGGGCCGCGTGACATCGTCCGACGCAGTGAATCTCAGGCAAGGCTGCCGTGAGCTCGTGCTCGTCTTCTCGTGACCGACGTCGTCCGCCCGGAAAGCTGCAGGCGGTACCCGTACAGCGTCGTCCTTGTGGAGCCGACTCGAGCAGATCGTAGAAGGTCCGGACACCCTCCACGGTAGCCGGTGGCAATCCGGTGCCGACGCTGACGTCAGCGACCGAGTCCCCCAGGGCGAGCCGCCGCACCGTATCGACCGCACGCCCCTCCGCTGAGCGCCGCAGCGCCCGCTCGAGGAGGGGTGCCTGACCGGTGTGTGAACGAGTCACGACTCATGATGGATGAAGAGCCGAAGCCTCACAGTAAGGGGATTCCAGTAGGAGTCGCAGTCGAATGGCGACGGTAGTTCTGGGCTAGCGCACGACCGGAACCAGAAGATGCGAATCATGACCTGCACCCGTGTGAATCGTGTGCACGCCCCGATTGACCGAGTCCTCGTGAGCCAGAGCAGGATGCTCGAAGAGATCACGGCCCTGGACAGTCAAGCGAAAGGTCTCGCCTCGTCGAAACAGGGTGCTGCTCGGAAGGATCTCGATCTGTACGGCAACGATCTCCTCTGCTTCTATCGGTAGCGACTCGTCGTGACGGAGCACTGGCTGCCAAGGTGTCGATTTCTGCGTATCGAGTGTGCGCTGCGACACGCGTAGCCAGCCCATGGCTACCGGGCCCTTCGCATAACCCGTCTTGGCAAAGAAGTGCACCTCCTCACCATCGATGTCGAGTTTCGACACCCCGACGAAAAGGTCCATGTCTTCTCCCTGCTCGGCCGAGACCCAGAGCTCGAGTTTCATGTTGCCGGTCAGCTCGGTGTCCTCGAGGAAGGTGTGCGCAAACACCGCGCTGCCCGTCAGGGAGTCGTAGCGGACCATCCCCGGTTCGGCGACTCGGCTGGCCGAGAGGCCTTTGGCTCCGGCGTTCAGGAAGAGCTCTCGATACTCGGTGCCAGGAATCGGCCAGCTGTCCTCAAAGCGCACCGCGTACTCGGTCTGGCTCTCCCGGACTTCGAGCCGAACGGATGGTCGACTGTCGAAGCCGTTGTTGGCACCTCTGAGGAAGTGGTCGAAGAAATCCTTCTGGAAGGCGAGTGCCTCTTCGCTGTAGTACACGTCCCACTTCGGGCGGCCATGGGTAAACAACCACTTCTGTCGTGACGCGATCCGCTTGTAGCCCTCGAACGAGCCGCGAGTGTGTAATCCCTGGTCGGACCACGACGCGCAGATCAGAGCCGGGACCTCGATCTGAGGCAGATCGATACCCGATGTGGTACTAGGCCGCTGCTGCATCCGTCGCATCAGTCCAGGGCGCCGATGCGCAAACTTGAAGATGGCTGGCGGTGGCAGGGGACTTCCGTTGGCTCCGGAGCGCATCTTGCGCAGCCAGAAGTCGGTAAAGGCAGTCTCCGGAATGCCGCCGTGGTAGAGCACCTCACGGTAGCTGTCCGACTGCCCTTCCCAGGGAATGATCGCCTTCAGGTGAGGCGGACGCCCACTCGCAGCTACCCACTGCGAGATTGCCAGGTAGGACACGCCACTCAGGCCGACGTTGCCGTTGCTCCATTCGCGAGTACCGGCCCACTCGATGGCATCGTAGAAGTCGTCGCGATCCTGCACCGACAACGTGCTCGGCTTGCCTTCCGAAGACGCAAATCCCCGTGAGTCGACGTAGACGACCGCGTACCCATGCGCGACCCAAAAGGCCGGGTCAGGGCCCTCCCACGGCGTCCATTCGCTGACGGAGAAGATGCCCAGGTCGTAGTCCGGCTCCAGGGCGTTGCGGAGGATCTTCGGATACTGGTCAGGCCCCCTGTTCTTGTCATAGGCAGTCAGCGCCATAACCACAGGATGTTGGCCGGGCCCCTTCGGTCGATAGACGTTTGCTGACAGCCGGACCCCGTCCCGCATCGCGATCCAGACGTCCTTCTCGACGATGACGTCGTCGCCGAGATCGTCGACGTTCGAAACGCGAACCGGATAGTCCGGATGAGAGCGAATCTCGGGGTCGTCTTCCAGAAAGTCCTCCGGCGCGTCCCGATCGGTGAAGACGACCAAAACGACTACCGTGATGGCCAACACGAACGCTACGGCGGTCGCCACAGCAAAGCGTTTCACGCTCATGATCGCCTCCTACTGCTTGGCCTGGGTCGGAGTGGTGGGCGGTTCTGATCTCGCATGGTGGCTCATGTGCTCGGAATCCTCTCGAGCCTCTAGCCGCCGCGCGGCACCTCGATCTCGCCAGGAGGCGCAGAAACCACCGAGAATCCGGGCCGCGTTGGCCAGGGAGGATTCTAGGGCTCCCTGCGCAGGACGCATTTAGTATCGTTATGCAACCAAATTGATCGACCTCGTCCTCCGACACGCGGTCGTGGCATCGGTCGTCACACCAACCACTCGAGGAGAACGTCGAAAATGTCCGGGAGAGAGTCTTGTCTGATCACCGGTGTCGGCCCCGGCACCGGCAGCGCACTCGTGAGGAGGTTCGCCGAGCGCTACGACGTCGCCATGGTGGCGCGCAACGAGGACCGCCTTGCCGAGCTCCAGAGCTCGATTCCCGGTACTCATTCGTTTCCGCTCGACGTGACCGACCGCGAGAAGCTGACAGCAACCGCCGAAGAGATCCGAACGAACGTCGGGAACCCGAGCGTCGTGGTTCACAACGCCGTTGGCGGCGCTTTCGCAGACGTCCTGCAACTCGATCCAGCAGTGCTTCAGCAGAACTTCCAGATCAATGCGATGGCGCTGCTCCAGCTCATTCAGGAGTTTGCGCCCGCGATGGTCGAGACGGGAAGAGGGGCAATCCTGGCCACGGGCAACACGTCCGCCTACCGCGGCAAAGCCAACTTCGCGGGCTTCGCGCCGACCAAGGCGGCGCAGCGGATCCTGCTCGAGTCCGCCGCGCGCCGACTCGGTCCCGAGGGAATCCACGTCGCCTACATCG
>JANQPS010000230.1 GCA_028285365.1 Thermoanaerobaculia bacterium
CCAAGAGCGACGGCGGCACGGTCCTCGCTCTCGCTCAGCTCGATCAGGAAGGCGTCGTGCGCGAAGCCGTGCAGACTCTCGACCCCTCACGCTCGCACGCATCGTTGACCTTCGACGGAGCCGAGGCCCAGCTCGTAGGAACCGCCGGAGACGGCTGGACGGCCAAAAACCGAGTCTTCGATCGAGCCGCCGTGCTGTTCGCGATGGAGCAGATCGGCGGTTCCGAACACTGCCTGGAGATGGCCGTCGACTACGCCAAGGGGCGCTACGCGTTCGGCCGACCGATCGGATCGTTCCAGGCGATCAAGCACAAGCTCGCCGACATGTACATCAAGAACGAGCTGGCGCGAGCCAACTGCTACTACGGCGCCTGGGCCCTGTCGACGGATGCCGAAGAGCTCGCCACCGCCGCCGCGGCGTCGCGCGTAGCCGGTATCGAGGCTTATCACTACGCATCCAAAGAGAACATCCAGACTCACGGTGGCATCGGATTCACTTGGGAGTCGGACTGTCACCTCTTCTACCGGCGATCCAAGCTGCTGTCCCTCGTCATCGGTAGCTCACGCGTCTGGAAAGACAGGCTCGTCACTGCTCTGCAGGCGAGCGAGGCGGCTTGACGCAGTCGACCTGACTCACGAGCCCAGACGAGAACCGCTCCTACAGAACTCAGAAGCAGACTCAAAAGCAGCAAGACAAAGGCTTTTAGACATGGATTTCAACGACACACCGGAACAAGCCGAATTCAGACAGGAAGTCCGCGCCTGGCTCGACGCCAACGCGGAGCGCAAGACGCCGGGCAAGCGCAGCCTCAACCGCCGCATCGACTCCGAGCGAGGTCTGGAGCTCGCCAAGGAGTGGCAGACGAAAAAGGCCGATGCCGGCTATGCCTGTATGAGCTTCCCCGAGGAGTACGGGGGCCAGGGGCGCCCTCAACTCTTCAGCATCGTGTACGAGCAAGAAGAAGCGAACTACGACGTGCCGACCGGGTTCTTCTCGATCGGTCTCGGCATGTGTGCTCCGACCATGATGGCGTATGCCACCGAAGAGCAGAAGAAGCGCCACATTCCACCGATGGTCCGGGGCGAAGAGGTCTGGTGCCAGCTCTTCTCCGAACCTGGAGCGGGCTCCGACCTGGCGGGCCTGCGCACTCGCGCCGAGCGCGACGGCGACGACTGGGTCATCAACGGCCAGAAGGTGTGGACGTCGGGTGCCCACTACTCCGACTTCGGCATCCTGGTCACCCGCCACGATACGTCGTTGGCCAAGCACAAAGGCTTGACCTACTTCTTCATCGACATGCACGACCCTGCCGTCGAGGTGCGCCCGATCAAGCAGATCTCGGGAGCCTCAGACTTCAACGAGGTGTACTTCACGAACCTGCGAGTCCCGGACTCACAGCGTCTCGGTGAGATCGGCGCCGGCTGGCAGGTCGCCATCACCACGCTGATGAACGAGCGACTCGCCGTCGCTGGAGCCCCGGCACCCGACGCCGCCGACCTGCTGCGGCTGGCCCAGTCGATCGACCTCGAGGGCGGTCCCGCGATCGAAGACTCGGCGGTTCGCGGTCGTATTGCCGACTGGTTCGTCGAATCCGAGGGACTTCGGCTGATCCGCGCCCGGACCCTCACCGCGCTGGCCAAGGGTCAGACTCCGGGCCCCGAGTCATCGATCGGTAAGGTGGTGAGCGCTCCGAAGCTCCAGGAGATCTCCTCCTACGGTGCAGACCTCCTCGACACGGCGGGCCCCACCATGGGCGACGAGGGATCGCTCGACGCCCTCTATCAGGCCGGCTATCTCTACGCACCTGGCCTGCGTATCGCCGGTGGTACCGACGAGATCCTCCGCAACATCGTCGCCGAGCGCGTCCTCGGGCTCCCAGGCGACATCCGAGTGGACCGCGACAAGCCGTTCAGCGAAATTCCGACCGGCTCCTGACGGCAACACGGCGGCCAACGACTCGACGCGGCCGACCACTGAGGGGTGGTCGGTCGCATCGTTGACTCCCGCTCTGATGCAAGCACACCCCTCAAACAGCCGTTCGATGTCACAATCTCCTGCGTGAGCAGTGGTCCACCCCTCGTGCTCGGCGAGCGCGAGCCTTTTGGTCATGACGAGTACGTCACCCGCTTTCCCGCAGGCGGTGACTTCGTCCTCCGCATCGACTGCCCAGACGCCAAGGCGGCATGGCGAACGAGGTCCCCTGGCGATCAGCTCCGTGCTGATCATCCAGGAACTCCCGTGCTCTTCGAGGACCGCTGGCTCGAGGTCCTGAGCCACGAGGAGATGGCAGGCGGGGACGACTCGTCGCCGCGCCACTGCTACTACCTCGCCGAGTGGGACGACCGATATCTCATGGGGCCTCCGACCGAGTACTCCCGCGAAGCCCTGGCGCAAGAGGTCGCAGACTCCAACGATCGCATCCAGCGGGACCGTCGCGGTCAACAGCTGAACGCGGCCGGTCTGCTAGTGGCACTGCTTCCGGCGGCCGAGCAGCGACGCCTGGCCAACGAATACGGGTACGAGGCCGAGCTGTGGACCCGGCGCTCGGGGATGCTGATGTTGTTTGTCTTGAGCCCGGTCATCATCTTCGGAATCCCCGTCTGGATGTCGGGATCCACTGGGGCGCTTCTGCTCCTCTGTTTTGGCTATCTGCTTCTGGAATCGGGCGCGCGCTGGGCTAGCGCCAATGGACGCGAGCCCGCCGGCTCGATCCTGGGATGGCTCTGGTTTCGACTGGTCACTCCGCGCGAGTGAGAAGAACAGGCCGCCTAAGACAACACCGCCCCGAGGTTTCTCATGTCTCCGACGACACCGACCAAGCCAAGAACCCTGACGACAGCAACGTCTTCGATCTCCCGATCAGCGCACAGCCAGCCCTCCTCGTGGCCGGCCGCGGTGACGGTCGCCGCCTGGATCGCAGTGTCCGCGCTTGCGCTCGCTTGCCAGCCGCCGCCTGCCGACACGGCCTACCCAACGACTTCGGCGCCCGGAGAGCCGACCGAGCTGGGGGCGCTGCTCGCCGAAGCCGAACGCCTCATGGCCAAGAGGACGCCCAGCCAACTGCTGGCGAGCCTGGAAGCGTTTGAGCGAGCCACCGAGCTCCTCGAGCCGAACTCGACTCGTGCACCCGAGGCCTGGTCCGGACTCGCCGACGTCTCGGCCCTCATCGGCCTCTACGCGGTCAGCCCCGCCAACGAGATCATGCCGAAGGCAAGAGCCGCGGCGCAGCGGGCACTCGAGCTGGCACCGGAGCGCGCTCGAACCCACGCATCCCTCGGCCTGGTCCTCTACCTGTACGACTGGGACTGGCCTCGAGCCGAGACCCATCTTCGGCGGGCCATCGAGCTCGACCCCGACTACGGCAGTGCCCACCATTGGCTCGCCATGCTGCTGACGGCCAGCGGCCGACACGCCGAGGCTGTCGCCACCATGCTCGATGCCCTGGAGGCCGAGCCCAACTCGCGCATCATCCGCGTCAAGGCCGCCACCGTGTTCCTGGCAGCGGGTGATTCTGACCGGGCCCTGCTGCAACTGGAGGAAGCCATCCAGGAGGACCCGGACTTCGCCCTCGCGCACCGCGAAATGGGCTACGTGCTGATGGAGCGTGGAGCCCCCGACGACGCGATCGTCTCCATGGAGCGTGCGGCTTCGCTCTCCAGCGGGTCAGCGACGACATCGGCAGCGCTCGCGCTCGCCTATTCGAAGGGTGGCAGACTCGAAGACGCGCACAACACGCTCACAGCGCTCGAGGGTTCGGCAAACACCGACCGCCCGATCGCCCTCCACCTCGCCACGGCCTCGATCGCCGTCGGTGACACTGAGGCGGCGATTCGCTATGTCCAGCAGGCACACGACGAGCGTGATCCCGGGCTCGTCTACCTGGAATCGAAGCCGGCGTTCGATCCGATCCGCGACGACGAGCGTTTTCGAGCGATCGCTGACACGGTCTTTGCGAGCGCCCGATCGGACGGCGACGAATCCACCGACTGAACCAGCCGTCAGCGCCAGCCTCGACCGAGCCAAACGCTCGATCTGTTAGCCTTCTCGTCTCGTGGTGTCAGTGACCTGCAACCCCGGCTCCTCTCCCCCGTGGTCCAAACTCTTTCGTCAGAACTGTGCAGACCTCTTGCGCGCGCAGTGCGTCGCGGCCGGCTGATCTCGCCCCGAGACACCCTCCTTCGGTCACCAGCTTTCCAGCAATGACTCATCAGGCGCGGCAGCTGAGATCATGCCCTCGGAGAACCAAGTGACAGCCTCGGAAGACGTGAGCGCGCCACCCGCGAGACCAGCCAGGCTCCGAGTGCTCTCGTGGCTGGTCATCGGCGCCCTCGTCAGCGGCTTCTCTGCGGTCTCGATTCAGAGTCTTCGCAGCTTTGACGAGGCCACCGACGAGAAGCTCCAGGCCCTCGAGCTGGCCGCCACGGGAACGGCTGGCCCACAGGACGTCGAAGAACTCCGCAGCCATCATCTCGTGGGCCTCGCCGTCAAGACCCACCTCGATGGTGGCCGACCGGACCAGGCGCTGGCCATGCTGGCTGCGCTACCCACCACCGAGCGCGACACGCATCGAGCCACCGAAGCGGCTGCTCTTCTGGAGAGTGGCGACTGGCGGGAGTCTCTCCAGCGCTGGAACCCCAGCAGCGACCAGCTGGGGGCGTTCGAGCGGCGCTTGCTGGATGCTCAGGAAGAGGTCGCGGCGGGCACGGTATCCCGCCTCTTCGATCGGCACGGCGTTCTCGTCGCCAGCCTGACCACCGATGGTCACACGACGGTCAATCCTGAGCTCTCGCCAGGCCTGATACCTCGCGAAGCGCTGGAGCTGATCCCTCCCTCGGGCGGAGCCCGTCTCACGCTCGACCTCGATCTGAGTCGCAAGCTCGTCCGCACCATGGGACGCAATCCGGGAGCCGTGGTCGTCCTCGATGTCGCCACCGGCGCGGTCCTGGCGGCCGTTGGACGGGAGTACCGATCGAAGTCGATCACTCACTCGATGCTCTCCCAGCAACGCGAGCCAGCCTCGATCGCCAAGCTGATCACCTCGACGGCCGCACTACGAAACGGGGTCGACATCGACGAGCGCATTACACGGATGCGCTGTGGCGGCGCCATCACCCTGTCCGGCGAGCCGCTCTATTGCACGTCGATCAAGGGACGACTGAGAGGCGGCCTCGACTATGCAATGGCAACGAGCTGCAACGTCGCCTTCGCCCGACTTGGACACGAGCTCACCCACAAACAGATGTTCGAGGAGTACTATCGCTACGGCTTCGGCCGCGGCGAAGGCGGCGCGAGTCAGCTGGGTTACATTCCCAGTGAACGGCTCAACGACCGTGAGGTAGGCGACCTCTCGATCGGCCTCAACTACGTCGAGATCACTCCACTGCACGCTGCGGTGTTCGCGCGAACGCTCACCGACGGCTGGCTTCGTCCGCCGCGTCTGCTCCTGGCGTCCGACGGCCTCCTCGGAAGCTCGCCGCGTCTCGAGCTCGACTCTTCAGAGGCCATTGCGCGCGATCCTCTGGCTCGCGTCTTCGACTCCCACCGTGGTCACGTCATCGAAGAAGCCTGGCTCGACGAGATCCACGGCTCCATGGCCGCGGTTGCGGGTCCTGGAGGCACGGCCAGTCGCTTCGCACCGCGGGGTTACCCGATCGCCATGAAAACCGGTACCGGCCAAACCACCGGCGTCGGATTTCATGTCAACTACATCGGTTTTGCACCGCGCGACAATCCGCAGGTCGCTTTCGCACTTCGTCTGGATCGCGGCCGGACCTCGAGACGTATCCGTCGAGAGGCCTCTTATGTCGCAGGCCAGATTCTTCGGATCCTCAGGCGCAGCTACCCGGCCGGTGGCAGCCCTGCGCAAGGCTCTCGGGGCACGCAGCATCTCGAGATCGCTGCTGCAGCCGCCGCCGACTGACTCGATCGCGCATTCCGGCGCAGATCAGAGATCCCAAAGCCGACAAAACTGCGCTAGCTTGTCGGCATGAGCGCAACACGTGACTGTCCAAGCGCAGAGGACGTCTTTCGCGCCGCCGAGCGGCTTGAAGGCGTAGTCCATAGAACGCCCACCTTCACGTCCAGAACCCTCGACAGTCTGACCGGCGCACAGGTCATCCTCAAAGCCGAGAGCCTGCAGCGCGCCGGGTCGTTCAAGTTCCGCGGCGCCAGCAACGCGATAGCCAGTCTGAGCGAGGCGGGTGACGAGAGAGGCATCCTGGTCTGGTCCTCGGGGAATCACGGTCAGGCGTGCGCGCTGGCGAGCCGCGACCGCGGGCGAGAGGCGGTCATCGTCATGCCCCAGAAGGCCGTCGCCGTCAAAGTCGCCGCGTGCCGGGGCTACGGAGCCGAGGTCGTTCAGTTCGACGAAGACGCTACGACGCGCGAGGTCCTGGGTACCGAGATCGCCCGCGAGCGGGATCTCGTCATCGTCCATCCCTACAACCACCCCGCGATCATCTCGGGACAAGGGACGGCCTCCCTCGAGCTCCTCCAGGACCACGGCAAGCTCGATTTCCTCTTCTCTCCCTGCGGAGGCGGCGGCCTCCTGGCGGGAGCGGCTCTGGCTGCGTCGGCGCTGGCTCCGGATTGCCGAGTCGTCGGCGTCGAACCCGAAACGGCCGACGACGCGGCTCGCTCCATGCGGAGCGGGACCATTCAATCAGTGTCGGCTCCCGTGACCATCGCTGACGGGGCGCGAACGCCGTGCGTCGGCGAACTGAACTTTGAGATCTTCAAGCAGCATGTCCACGACATCGTGACGGTGAGCGACAACCAGATCATCGAAGCCATGCGCCTGCTCTGGGAGCGCTGCAAGCTCGTCGTGGAGCCCACGGGATCGCTTGCCCTCGCTGGCCTCCTGAGCGGCCAAATCGAGATTCCGCCGTCGAGCCGTGTGGGCGTTCTGCTCAGTGGCGGCAACGTCGACATCGTCGCCGCGAGTCGCCACTTCGGCTAGGGCTCCCTCGACGCGGCACTGGCGCCTGGTGGGCGTCTGGGGACGGCGGCTGCTAGTGTCCGCCTCGTCCTCAGAACAGAGCTATCGGCGGGAGTCGCCCGACGGCACCGGCGCCCGGGTCCCGCTAGCCCCGCTCTTGCCCATCGACTCTTCGGAGAACCATCCATGCGAATCCAGGACAAGAACATCGTGATCACCGGTGCCGGGAGCGGCATCGGCGCGGCGCTCGCCCGACGATTTCATCGCGAAGGAGCACGCCATCTGGTCGTCGTCGATCGGGACCCCGACAACGCTGCGGCCGTGGCCCGCGAGGTTGGAGGCCAAAGTGCGGTTCTCGACGTGGCCGACGAACAGGCCGTGCGCCGGCTCGTGGCCACCACGGAGCTGAGTCACGGCGGAATCGACCTGTTTGTCTCCAATGCCGGCTACGTCACCGTCGGCGGCCTCGAGATCGCGAACGAAGAACTACAGAAGATGTGGGACGTCCACGTGATGGCCCACGTCTATGCAGCGCGCGCGGTACTGCCGGGGATGATCGAGCGCGGTCAGGGCTACATACTCAATACCGCGTCGGCCGCGGGCCTGTTGACGCAACTCGGCTCACTCGCCTACTCGGTCACCAAACACGCCGCGGTAGCCTTTGCAGAGTGGATTGCGATCAGCCACGCTCATCAAGGGATCGGTGTGTCGGTGCTCTGTCCACAAGCCGTTGCCACGAACATTCGGGAAAACAGCCCCTCGCGCGATCAGATGAAGGCCGCCGGCGGCGTTGCTGCTGGCGACGGCGTGCTCGAGTCGGACGACGTTGCCCAGTGCGTCATCGACGCCCTGGCCGAAGAACGTTTCTGGGTCCTGCCACACGCGGAAGTTGCCGAGTACCACCGTCGCAAGGCGACCGACGTCGATCGCTGGATCCGCGGCATGAGACGTTTCCAGAACACGCTCTACGAGGGGCGCAGCCTGCCCGGTGACTGGCTCGTCGAGGGTCGCGACGACGATTGAGCTCCCCTCTCCCTTCCCTGACGAACGGGCGGGCCGGCCGATCTCCGGGCGAAGCTCGCTTACTGACTCATGTGCCAGCCGCCGTTTGGTGACAAAACCTGTCCGGTGACGAACTTGGCCTCCTCTGAGGCGAGGTAGACGGCAGCCCAGGCGATGTCATCGGCCTCACCGAAACGCATCATCGGAGTCTGTGCCATCAGCAGGGGACGCATCTCGTCGAGCGGCTGGGTCATGTCGGTATCGATCCATCCGGGCGCAATCG
>JANQPS010000971.1 GCA_028285365.1 Thermoanaerobaculia bacterium
AGCGTCGGTGAGGCGGACGCCAAGCTGGTCGTGCTCTACGTGCCGCCTTCGCATCGCAACGAGCTGGCCCGGCGGATTCATGCTCACGACCTCGACTTCTTCGAGAAACTGGCGCTCGAACACGGAGCTACTTTTGTCGATTCCACACCCAGGCTGATGGCTCACGCTCCGAGTGAGGTGAGCTACCTGCCCGAGGACTTTCATCTCACCCGTTTCGGCAATCGTCTGCTGGCGCAGGAGCTGGTCCAGGCTCTGGAGCCCCTGAGTGCCCACCGCTCGGCGACGGTCTATCCGTCTGAGGAGCGTCCGTCAATCGTGGGAGATCTGCCACCCGATCGGCGCGAGCTGCGCAACGATGGCGCGCGACCGTACGTGCTCGAGACCAACGCCCAGGGACTTCGGCGGGACCAGGATCTGTCCTGGCCCCGCGATCGTGACCAGCTCAGGATCCTGCTGTTGGGAGACTCGTACACCTTTGGTCTCTACATGGCGTACCAGGACACTTACGGGGCTCAGCTCGAAGGTCTCCTACCACGTAGTGAAGTGCTCAATGCCGGCGCGCTGGGCTACACGATCGAGCAGGAAGCTGATCTGTTCGACGAGCGGGCGCGCTGGGTCGAACCCGACATCGTGGTCCTGCAGGTCCTGTTCAACGACCTGGTGGGACTGTTCGCTCACGAGCGCCGACTGTTCTTGCCTCCCCGCCTCGGATGGTTCGAGCGCCGTGCCGCCTTGTCGGCGATCGTGGAGACCGAAGAGGAACGAGCGTTCCTGGCGACTCTCGGGGAGTGAATCGCCGTCGACAGTCCATCTGCCGTCACTCGAAGAGCGAGCCCGACCGCAGGCCTTCGATCGCCGCACGAGTCTCCTCACACAGCTGATCGATCACTTCGGCGACGGTGCGCACCTCGCGACACCAGGCGACGCTCTGGCCGGCTGGGTGGTGCATCAGGGGCTCGACCCGGTGCTCGTGGATCGCGCCCAGCAGGTCGCCGACCAGGATGTCCTGGAACGGCATCTCGAGCGGCTCCGGCGCCCGTTCAGAGGACCACTCGTCGCTCCAGGACGTGCGAATCTGTCGCAGAGTCTTGCCGCTGTTGGCGCGAGATATGACCGTGTCGTCGCTGCCAGCGGCGATCAGCTTGTCGACGAGGATCGGATCGAGTCCGTGCTCGGTCGTGGTCAGCCAGGCGGTTCCCAGCCAGACTCCCTGCGCGCCCATGGCCAGGCTGGCGGCGATCTGTTCTCCTGTGGCGATACCTCCTGCGGCGAGCACCGGAACGCTGCCGGCGCCTTCGACGATCTGGGGGACCAGAGACATCGTTCCGATGCGACCAGTGTGAGCTCCGGCGTCGTGCCCCTGTGCGACGATGATGTCGGCGCCGGCGGCGAGGGCCGACTCCAGATGGCGAGGAGAACCGATCAGAGCCAAGGTCGTCTTGCCGTCAGCCTTGGCCTGCTCGACGGTTTCGATGGGAGCACCGATGCCGCAGGCAAAGAGCTCGACGTCTGAGTCGAGTACCGCGTCGATCTGGGCCTGCGCGATCTCCTCGGAGCGCACGAAGCGCGATCGCATGCCTGGTTTCGTGGCTGCGGGAACGCCGTAACGTTCGGTGAGACCTTTGACGAAGTGGCGATGCGCGTCTGGAATCCGTCGCTCGATGGCCTCTCGATCGTCGTGCTCGGGCATCCCCTTGGGGAGCACGAGGTCGACGCCGAACGGCAGGTCTCCGAGCTCCTTTCGGATGGTGGCGAGTCGTTCGCGGATCTCCTCGGGTGTGTCGCGGGTTGCGCCATAGACGCCGAGACCACCGGCGCGCGAGATGGCGATCGTGACCTCGACGCTGTGCGCAAAGCCGAAGATCGGCCTCTCGATTCCCAAGCGACGGCAGATCGGGGTTGTGAGGTTCATGACGTTGCTCCAGGATGAGGCGTCGTCAGTCTGAGCGGTTGAGCGTGTGCCCTAGTCTGCAACTTTCTTCGTTGCGTGTGCGTAGGGCGAGATCGAAGCCGGGGCGTGGACACCGCTTCGAGCGCCAACGGAGGGATCGAGGTTGAGCGAGAAAGAGTCGAGAGGCTGTTTGAAGACGGGGCTGCTGGGCTGTCTCGGCGTCTTTGGTTTGGGTGTCGTGGTCATGCTCGGGCTCGGTGGGCTCGCGTTTCTGGACTCTCAGAGGGCGGTGGAGCAGGTCACGGAGGAAACGTCGCGAGCGGTTCCCGGATTCGAGCGCCGCACGGCGACCGCCGAACAGCTGGCTGATGCCGAGACTGTGGAAACCGTTCCAACGTCTCTCGAACTGCCAGTGGAGACGACCCAGGGGGCCGGTGGCACGCTCGAGCTCGACCTCCAGATGGGCGAGTTCTCCATCGTGCCGTCGGACGGCGACGAGATCGAGGTAGTTGCCGACTACGACCAGGGTCGCTTTGCATTGGAAGAAGAGCTCGTCGAGGACGGTGACGGACGCTGGCGCTACCGGGTGAGCTTCGGCAACAAGGGCCGACTCCGCCTGTTCGGCGGCCGGGTCGACAATCGAGTCGAGATCCGCGTCCCGCGCGGCCTGCGATTCGCCCTGGTGGGCGAGGTCGGGATGGGGCAGAGCGAGCTCGAGCTCGGAGGCCTCTCTCCGCAGCTCGTCGACCTCGAACTGCGCATGGGGGATCACCGGGTCTCCTTCGCCGAGCCCACCGCCGAGCCGATGGAGTCGTTCGACCTCGAGGCCAGCATGGGTAGTGTCCGCGTTGCCGACCTCGGCAACGGTTCGCCGCGAAGCATCAGCGCCCAGCATCGAATGGGTGAGCTGCGCATGGGACTCGAAGGCCAATGGCTGACCGATAGCGACGTCAGGGTCCGGTGCAGCATGGGCGAATGTGGCGTTCGTGTACCTGACGACGTCAACATCGATTCGCGTGCGCGCGTGGTGATGGGCGACAAGAGCGAGCGCCTGCCGGACGCCACGGAAGTGCCGGCTGGTGCGCCCACGCTGCGACTCGATCTCAGCGGAGCGATGGGCGAGGTTTCGGTTCGCTGACGATCCTGACCTGAAAGCTCGAGCCTGCGCGAGTACCTCTGAGCCTGTACCTCTCCTGCTAGCGCGGCGGTCCGCGCTGGACAGGGCCTCGTTGTGCCTTCACAGTTGCGAACGTCATGTCCCTCGAGCAGTGCAGCGCGACCAGCCAGGCCAACTCGTCCAGTACTAGCGGCGTGCTCAACGTGGTCATCGTCACCTGGAACTCGTCCCGAGAGATCGAGAGGTGCCTGGACTCTCTCATCAGACAGGTTCCGGCCGAGCGGGTGGTGGTCGTCGACAACGCGTCGAGCGACGGGACCACGGACCTCGTTGCGCGCCGATTCCCCGACGTGCACCTGATCGTCAATCCCGAGAATCTGGGCTTTGCCGCCGCCTGCAACCAGGGCATCTCTCACACTGGCTCTGGGCCGGTGATGTTGCTCAATCCGGACTCCGAGGTGAAGGAAGGCGCGGTGGCCAGGCTCGTGCGGACGCTCGAGGACGATTCGCGCGTTGGTGCGGTGGGGCCGTTACTGCTCGACGCTTCGAACCGTCCGCGCGAATCGTGTTTTCGTGCTCCGACTCTGAGGCGAGAGCTCTGGCGTCTGTTGCTCCTCGATGCCGTCGTTCCGGTCTCGCGCTACTCGCTGGGTCGAACGCCTCCCAGCACTCCTCGGAGTGTGGACGTGATCGAGGGCGCGTGCCTCCTCCTCTCGCGCCGCGCACTTGGCGACGTTGGCCCCCTCGACGAAGGCTTCTTCGTCTACAACGAGGAGTTCGACTTCTGTACCCGATTGCGGGCGGCGGGTTATCGAGTGCTGTTCGAGCCGCGCGCGCAGGTCATGCACCTCCAGGGTGCGAGCACGTCGCAGATGAGGACCGAGATGTTTGTCGAGCTCTATCGTGGCCGGGTCCGCTATTTCGCAAAACACGGCGGTCGGCTCAAGGCGGCGCTCTATCAGGTGCTGCTCCTCAAGCTCGCGCTCGCGCGCCTCTTGCTGCTTCCGGTGGCTCTGTTGAGTACCGGCGACCGACGAGCCAGGCTCTTCGGCGTGGTCGGGCGCTATCTGAGACTGGCTGTGACGCTGCCTTTCCCCATTCGCGTGGACTTGGCGGCTCAGGAGCCTGGCAGGGCCAGATCGAGCCATACCAGCCGATGATCCGAGGCGAGCTCGGCGTCAGCCGCGCCCTGCGGATCGTCGGTTTCGGCGGGCCAGTAGACCCCTCCGTCTTCGATCGACACGTTGCGACTCGGCAAGACGTAGTCGATTCGGCTGCCTTCGCCGAAGCCGGCCGTGGCCCGCTCGCGGAAGTCGGGTGGACCGGCTTGGCGTCCAGCGAGTCCTCCGGCGCTCGTCGCGAAGTCGCCGCTTTCGAAGACGCGCGGATGTTCGAGGAGCTGGGAGATCGCGGTGCGCCCGCCATATAGAGACTCGGTGGCGTTGGGGCGCGCGTTGAGGTCGCCGAGGATCACGAAGGCTGCCTGATCGTCGAGACCGCCAGATCGGCCCGAGTCGTCGACGAGCCACTCCGCTCCGTTCAGGTACTCGGCCCAAAGTCTGATTTCGTCGAAGTTGCGCCGACCGTTGCGATCTTCGTCGCCGTCGAAGACAGGAGGAGTGGGGTGGCTGACGAGCAGGTGCAGGTCGCGGTCACCGATGCGAACGGGCAGATCCCAGTGCGACTTGCTGGAGAGGCGGAAGATGGCTTCGGCCTCCTGCGAGTAGAAACCGGGTGGCATCAAGTGGTCGGGCATGTCGCGCCAGAGGAACTTCTGAAACGACCTCGCGGCTGCGGAATCAAGGGGAAAGCGCGAGAGGACGGCCATCGAGTACTGGCCCGGGTAGACGCCGAAGCCGTAGCTGTCGTCGCCGTGCTGGCGCTCGCCGCGATCGGCGTCGGTCGCGACGTGACCGTCGCCATTCAGGTCGATCCCGCTGAGTGCACCGGTGTTCGACGGTGCCGAGAAGACGTGCTCGTAGGCGGGAGCCCCGGCTGGAACCAGGTAGCGGTCGCGCAGGAGCATCGCGGCCTTGCTGTCGTCACCCTCGATCCAGTCGATCTCCTGGACCACGAGAACGTCTGGCTGAATGCGGGCGACGATGCGTGCAGCGGCGAGCAACTGCTCATTGCCGGCTCCTTCTTCCTCGATCTTTTCCAACGAGAGCTCGCGCACGTTGAACAGGGCGACGCGGACGGTTGCGGGCTGGTTGGTCACGGCGCCTCCAGCTTCGGATCCCTGTTGCTGGGTTGCGTCTCGAGCGCAGGCTAGGGAAACGAGAAGACTTGCGAGCGCGACCGTCAGGTGCGCGCTACCTCGGTTCGAGTGCGGGAGCCAGTTCATCGGGAATCCTTCGCTGATGGGAAGTGGTGTGCAGAGCAACAGGGCTCGACGGAGGATAGATTGGCGGCATCAAGGTCGGAAGAAGGCGGGGAGGCAACCGTGACAGTCGATCGGAAGGCGATCAAGCGACAGTACAAGGAGAGCTATCGGCCAACGGGTATCTACCGGGTCACGAATCGGGAGTCGGGCAAGATCCTGATCGGCTCGAGTGTGAACCTGCCTGCGACGCGAAACAAGCTCGCGATGCAGCTCGACAACGGCTCCTACCTGATGGTTCCCGAACTGCAGAGCGATTGGAAGAGACTAGGTCGGGAAGCTTTCGACTTCGACGTCGTGGCCGAGCTCGAGGCTCCTCGAGAGCCGGGGTGGGACCCGAGCGACGACCTGGCGGCCTTGTTGACGCTCTGGCTCGAAGAGCTCGAACCGTACGGAGAACGTGGCTACAACCGCAGACCGCGTTCCGAAGACCGGTAGCGTACGCCGCGTCTCTTGGTCCTCCAGGCGTCGCCCGCGGCCGATTCTTCCGGTGCACATCCGAACCACCCGTCAAAACGAAACTTTGGACACCGATGGTCCAAGAACTGCCTCACCGAGGTGAAAAGCCATGAGCTCGGAATCCGACGCCCCGCGTCTCGCCTGTATGGAGGTCTGGGGAGGTAACCAGGCCGTCGACACGACTCTGGGGACGGTTGGGCTGGACGCCCGAGTGTTGAGCTGTCCCTACGGCGACTCCGACCACGGAGGCGACGTGTACTCGATCTCGTCGTGCTCTTCAGGTCGAATCACCCGCCTGCTGCTTGCGGATGTCACCGGTCATGGCGATCTCGTCGCGGGTATTGCCACCGGCCTTCGCCGCTTGCTCCATCGCTACATCAATACGATCAACTCGGCCGAGCTGATGCAGTCGATCAGCGAAGACTTTCGGCGCAATCATCGACCTGGCCTGTTCGCGACCGCAATTCTGGCCACCTACTTCGAGCCCACGCGCAAGCTGACCTTGCTCAACGGCGGTCACCCGGCGCCTCTGTTCTACCGCGCTGTGGAGAAGCGCTGGCGGCTTCTCGATCTCCATGTCTCTTCCGATGAGAGAGTGAGAGCTGACGAGACAGCCGGGGGCGCGGTACGCGACGAGAAACCTGTAGATCGGCCCAAGCGTCCTTCGAATCTGCCCCTCGGGCTGTTTGCGACCTCCGACTACGATCGCCTCGAGATCGAGCTCGATCCCGACGACATGGTGTTGTTCTATACCGACGCCTTGATCGAGGCGGAAAACCGTGAAGGAGAACAGCTGGGGTTGGACGGGTTGAAGCGTCTCGTCGAGAGAATCGAACCGGAACGAGGACTGGTCGACGAGCTGACTCGGGCGGTCGCTGCCTGGCGTGGTGCCGCGCAGGCTGGCGACGACCTCACCCTCATGTTGATCCGGGCCAACCGGCAGAAGACGCGCTGGCAGGACGACTTGGCTGCACCGTTGCGCTACCTCCGTCACCGATGGCAGAACCGCAATCGCCGGGGAGGCGGGAACGGGCCCAGCAATCAGTCCGATGACTGGGGCATCGTCCGAGAACATCTGGCCAGCTGACGACGTCCAGGACCTTGACCTCCTGAGTCGACGTCCTGAGTCCAGAAGAAGGCGTTCTAGTCGCTCGTCGGACTAACGTCCGCCGGACGTTGCGGCAATCCGGTCGAGGTCGACCGCAAACGACTCGATCAGCTTCGAGACGATCTCGATCTGGACGTCCACGTCGTCCCAGTCGTGCTCTTCGATGGCCTCACGCACTCCTGGGAGCGTCTTGACGCCGTAACCGGTGTAGAAGCCGGGTGCATAGATGTGGTGCCTGAACCATGGCCTGCGTGGTAGGCCCTCGCTGCGCGTGAAGCGCCGCTCGGTCCCGTAGATGACGCTGTTGAGCTCGTCGATGTCGCCGGCCAGCTCGTCGACTTCCTCGAGTACGGGTTGCGCTGCCTTGGCGGAACGCTCGAGCCTGGCGAGAGCGTTCTTTAGCGGTGCGAAGTTGAAGTGCGGCGGTTCGGTCGCCGGGTCCGGGACGACGTTGCTCTTGGTGGGATCGGCACTCAGTGCGTAGCTGCCGTCCGCAATCAGTCGGTTCTCGCGCTCGATCGACTCTCGGGTGGAGTCGGCGAGCTCGATCACCTCGTCGACGTAGCGCCCCACGGTGGCAGCCGTCTGCGTGAAGTCGAAGGGCAGGATGTCGGCGTTGGCAAGTCGTAGGGTCAGTCGCCCAGTGACCTTCGCCAGGGTGGCTCCGTACACGGACCCCGGGTCGACGAAGCGCGTGAAGAAGTCGTGGGTGTCGAACGCCGTGTGGTACTCGCCGCCGTTGCCTTCGCCACCAAAGGCGAGATTGAGGGAGGCGATGCCTAGGTGCTGTAGGAACGGCGAATAGTCGCTGCCAGATCCCAGAGCCGAGATGCGGAACGGTGCGTTGCCGTGGAGCCGATCGGCGAGTGCGGTGCTCGAGGTGCGGCGGGCAGCGCGTAGCCGCTCACCTACGGTCACGCCGGTTTGGGGATCGATGACGTGCCCGGCGACCTCGTTGACTAGCGACTCGAGGGCGTGTGAGCCGCCAGCTCTCAGGAAGCCACGGCTGTTGCCGTCAGTGTTGATGTAGACAGCGGCCTTCTCGCGCAGCTCGTTGGCGTGGTGCTCGACCCACTCCGTCGACCCGAGCAGGCCCGGCTCCTCGGCGTCCCAAGCCCCGTAGACGATGGTTCGGCGCGGTCTGAATCCGTCTTTTGCGAGCTCACCGATGGCTTTCGCCTCCGCGAGCAGCGCACCGAGACCCGAGATCGGGTCGCGCGCGCCGATCACCCAGGCGTCATGGTGGTTACCGCGCAGGATCCACTGGTCTGGTTGTGTGCCTTCGAGTTTGGCGATGACGTTGTATGCAGGCCGCAGCGACCAGTCGAACTGGAGCTGCAGACGGACCTTGCTCGGGCCCGGGCCAATGCGGTAGGTGATCGGCAGGGCGCCGCGCCAAGAGGGCGGTGCGACGGGTCCGGTCAGCGCATCGAGCAGCGGTTGCGCGTCGCGCGACGAAATCGGTAGCACGGGAATCGACATCAAGGTTTCGGCATCCTCTCGATCGAGGCGCTCGGCGTCGGCGGTGGCGCCAGTCATCGGGGTCAGCGGGTCACCGGGTCGCTTGGGCAGGTCGAGCACCGAACCTCGCTGAACTCCTGCTTCGTGCTTGTACGGGCCGTCGGGGTAGGTTTCACCCTGGAAGTAGCCATCGTCACGGGGATCGTTGTAGATCAGGCACGCAACGGCGCCGTGCTCGGCTGCGACTTTCGGCTTGATCCCGCGCCATGAACCACCGTAGCGAGCGATGACGATCTTGCCCTCGACGTCGATTCCGAGCTCTTCGAGCACCTCGTAGTCACGTGGCACACCCTGGTTGACGTACACCAGCTCGGCTGTCACATCGCCGTCAGCAGAGAAGGCGTTGAAAGGTGGCAGGCCGGTCTCGACGGCCAGTTTGGAGGTGGCGTCACCTTCGATGATGTCCTCTTGCAGGCCGGCTTCGAAGCGCGTCGGCTCCAGCATCTCGAGCTTGCGGAGCTTGGGAAAAGGGACGAGCACCTCGTAGTAGGCGATCTCGGCGTCGTAACCCCATTCGCGAAAGCGCTCCAGCATCCACTCGGCGTTGCGTCGTGTCTGCGGTGCACCCACATGATGGGGAGCGACCGTCATCAGCCGATTCCACTCGGTGATTTCGTCTCCGTCGATCGCCGCATCCATCCGCTTCTCGAGCTCCAGGTGATCGGCGACTCGCGACGAGGCGAAACCTCGCAGGGTTTCGGGCGTTGCGGCTTCGGTTTGCGCGGTCGCCGCAAAGCCGGTCGCCATCGCCGCCAGGACGACGGCGACGAGTGCGGCGGTCGAAGATACGGTCGGGCGGACACCGCGCCGGGTCGATCTCATGACAGTCTCCTTGTCTGGGCGCCGCCAAGGTTAGCCGAGCCGCGGTCTGCCGGCCGATGCACGCTACGATTGGCGGAGCTTCTTCCGACTTCGAGTCTCGCCAGACGACGACCGCCGACCAACGACCAACAAACCTACGGACGAGTGATAGCCATGAGAGAGACGATCGACGCCCTTCGTGACGAGCTGGCCGAGTGGCGGCGGGATTTTCATCAGCACCCGGAACTGGCCTTCGAAGAAGAGCGCACTTCGAATCTGGTGTCTGAGCGGCTCGAATCGTTTGGCCTCGATGTGACCCGGGGGCTCGCCAAGACCGGTGTCGTGGCGACCCTCAAGGTGGGAGACTCCGACCGTGCGATCGGGCTCCGTGCCGACATGGACGCCCTGCCGATCCACGAACAGAACACTTTCGACCACTGCTCACGCCACAGCGGCAAGATGCACGCGTGTGGTCACGATGGTCACACCACGATGTTGCTCGGAGCCGCCAAGGCGCTGTCGCAGAGTCGCGACTTCAACGGCACGGTCCACTTCATCTTCCAGCCGGGAGAGGAGATGGGTGCCGGCGGCGAGGTCATGGTCAAGGACGGGCTGTTCGAGCGTTTTCCGGTGGAGCGCGTCTTTGGCATGCACAACCTACCGGGGATGGGTGTCGGCGACTTTGCCCTGTGCTCGGGTCCCATGATGGCCGCCGCCGACATCATCGACATGGAGGTCAAGTCTCCCGGTGGCCACGCCGCCATGCCCCACACCACCGATGACCCGACGGTTGCCGCGGCGCAGATCCTCCTGGGGTTCCAGATGATTGCTTCGCGCAACGTCGATCCACTCGAGAGCGCCGTGGTCTCGATCACGACGATGCACGGTGGTGACGCCTTCAACGTGATCCCCGACCACGTTCGGATGGGAGGCTGCGTCCGCACCTTCGAGCCGAAGGTGCAGGACCTGGTCGAGCAGCGCATGCGCGAGATCGGTCAGAACATCGCCGCAGCGCATCGGGTGGACTTCGAGCTCGACTATCAGCGCAACTACCCGGCCACCGTCAACCACGAAGCGGAGACCCACATGGCCGCGGAGTCAGCCGCCAAGGTCGGAAGCAGCCGCACCGACTTCACGCCGATCATGGGCTCGGAGGACTTCTCCTTCATGCTCCGCGAGCGGCCGGGCGCCTTCATCTTCAGCGGCAATGGCTCGAGCGCAGCGCTGCACACGCCGCTCTACGACTTCGACGACGAAGCGCTACCCGTAGGCGTCGCCTACTGGGTGCAGCTGGTGCAGGACCAACTGCCGGCCTAGGCAACCCTTCGGGTTGCTTGGTAGTTCGGCTACGCCGAACTACGAGATGACTTCCAACGCTCTGGTTTTTGGCGTGTTTTGGGCAGGCGCGGGTGCGTTGGAGCATTGCGGCCCGTACGTTGGTTCAGTGTCATCCTGACGGGAGGCCGGTCGTGATCTTGGATCGCAGCGCTCAGGTCCCACGGCCGGACGAAAGGACCTCGAGAGTGTCGCTTCGAGCGGCCGTCGCCTGACCGTCATTGGTCACCGCCTCTCCTCCGTCCGCCAGAACGAACTCGCGAGACCCTCATCAAGCCAAAGGTCGCCGCCACGACGGCCAAGTGCTCGATCTCGTTCCGATGGACCGAGGTCTCTTTCCTTGCCTAACTCTGGCTGAGCCAGACCCAGCCTGGGCTCCGCTCAGGGTGTCGTCGAGGACCACTCACTCGTGTTGCCCGACTCGAAGCCGTCCGCGAAGAGGGTCGGGTCGATGACGACCTGCACGGAGTGATCGACCATGTCGACGGGCGTCGACTTGTCGATGTTGTCCCACAGCCAGTAGAGGTACTCACCTCGGCTTCTGTCACCCACACCGAGCGCTCCTGGCCAGGTGAAGCTACTCGAGCGAGGGGTGCAGTCGTCGTCGAAGTTGTTGTTGATCGCCTCGTCGCGGAGGAACTCGATGTACTCCTTCGACGATGTCTGGTAGCGCAGCGTGGCGTTCACCGTGAGAGGCGTCGCGGCCCCCGGGGGGATCGGCACGGTGTAGGTCGTGTCGTCATAGTTGACGAGAACACCCGATCCCGGGCTCGTCTCGGGGTAGGTGTAGGCCACGGGCTGTGTCTCGATGTCGGTTCCGCCGGTGAAGCCGAGCGGCGGAATCCGGTTGTCGCTCAGGATGCAGTTGGCCAGCACGAAGTGAAACTGCTCGACGTCGTTGACGGTGTGGACACACTCGTCGTCGGTCGGGTTCCAGGTGCCGCGAATGGTCTCGTAGATCTTCACCTGAGAGTCTTTGGTGAGCACGGCCGTGACCGGGTCGTAGGCACCACTCTCGAAGACCACGGTATCGAGAGCGTCGACGACCTCGAGATGGATCCACATTCGGCGACCCTCGGTGTAGCCGGTCGGCAGCTTGTGGCCGGTGAGGCTGTTCGTCACCCTCACGTCGACCTCGAGAGTTCCTTCGGGCTCGATCTCGGTCGGCGCCATCACTGAAATCAGCGCCGCGCTCTCGAGCATGGCTTGTGCCCGCGCCGTGGTGTCGGCGAATGCGGTGCCGTTGTCGATCGTCGCGCCGTACTGGTTCTCGAGGATCCCCGGAATCCAGGTGTTGCCGCCCACGAAGTGGTGCTGCGGCAGGTCGCCGGTGCGATTGGTGGTCTGGAAAACACAGGCGTAGACCGGATCTTCGGTCGAGTCCGGCATGTGGCAGTTCTGGCACGTCAGGAACGAGCCGCTGCTCTGGCTGCCGTAGTCACTCTGGGTCCACTCGGTGTACGTGCGCTCGACCGGGTAGAGGATGCCCGTGTCGTTGCCGTTTTCGTCGATGAGGTTGAGCAGAGGGTTGGTGACGTTGTGGCAGGTAGCACACATCTCCGAGCCCTGGTGGTAGGTCGAGAACGCCCACTCGTGGGGCGGCTGGGGATCAGCGCCACCGTAGTCGTAGGGACCTCGGCGGCAGGGGCCGGACCCTGGGGCTCCGCAGTCTTCGTCGTCGATCCAGTACTCGGCGTTTTCGATGTAGAAGTTGCTCTCGCCGGGCGGCGGCGAGTCGTTCTCCATCATCCGGTGACACAGTGCGCACGTGACACCCTCGAAATCGTTGGCGACCCCGACCATGCCTTCGTCGATGTTGCCTTGCAGCGAGCAGCCGTCAGCGTCACCGACGGTGGGAGTTCCCATGTCGTCTCCGGCACTTGCACGCCCTTCGAGCCATGCCTTTGGCGCGTGGCATCGAAGGCAGAATTCGCCGGATCCGGGAACGTCGTTGTTGGCAACGTCGAGTGCGGCCCAGAAGATCGGGTCGCGATTGGAGTTGCCCATCATGGTGCCCGACCAGAGGTCGAACGGCTCGACGTCGTTGGTGGCGTCGTAGCCGCCGTGGCAGCTCTGGCAGTTGCCCGGATTGGCGTAGGCGTGGTTGAGCGCGAAGTTGATCGTCGGCTGGGTGGCGTTGGGCGTAAACGGAGGCGCCGCAAACAGCACCGCGACGATGGCTATCTGAGCGAGCGCGGCGATCGTGATGGTGGGACCTGCTGTGAGCCAGCGGCTCCTACGGCCGCGCTCTCCTGAATCTGGGCATGTATTCATCGGGTTCATGTGTTCGTCGCTGTTGGGTCTAACGGATTCGGTGAAGGCTCGAGGACACGTGTAATGCGGGGTTGGTGTGGGGTCTCTTGATGGCACGTTGACTGAGCGTCAGCCCGATTTGGTCGTCTGCAGGTTGGATGCCACCCGAATCGGTGACTGTCGGTTCAGACGTAACGCTGGTCGAGAATCCCTCAGCGTCCTGGGCTGAATTGACGACAATTCGGCTCGTTTGGAATCTTTCCTTTCGGGCTGATTGCGACTGGGTCGCGACGACCTCTGGCACCGTAGCAGAATCGGGGTGGTCCCTGAAAGCAGGCGCTTCGTCACCTGCGCTCTCTAGCGGACTGCGTTGGATCTAGCGAGTCGCGCCAGCAGCGATCGGATCGTGAAGCGGCGCCGAGAGGGGTCCGCCCCAGCGTCGAACGAGCTCGGTCACGGTTGTCGCGTGGATGTCGACGGTGTCCTCGACCTCGCGACCGTAGCCGCCTGCCATGACCACGAAGACCGGGAGTCCGCGTGCTCTGGCCGCCTCGAAGACGAGGGTGTCGCGTTGCCTCAAGCCTGTCTTGGTGAGCGCGAGACGTCCCAGGCGGTCTCCCTCGTGGGGATCTGCGCCCGCGACGTAGGCGACGATGTCGGGATCGTGCCGGAGTCCCTGGTCGAGAGCGCCGGTGAGCGCCTCGAGATAGGTGTCATCGCCGGTGCCGTCCTCCAGAGCGATGTCCAGGTCGCTCGTCTGTTTGCGAAACGGGAAGTTTTTTCTGCCGTGAAGTGACAACGTGAAAACGCTCGGCTCGTCCTCGAAGATCGCGGCAGTGCCGTCGCCCTGATGAACGTCGCAGTCGACGACCAGGGCTCTGCGGACTTTCTGCTCGCATTGGAGCACGCGCAGCGCGACCGCAACGTCGTTGAAGACGCAGTAGCCGCTGGCACGATCGGCGAAGGCGTGGTGTGTGCCGCCGGCCAGGTTGACCGAGGCTCCTAGCCGGAGCGCGCTGCGTGCGGCCTCGATGCTGGCGCCTACGCTCCGTCGGCTGCGCTCGACGAGGCGCGGCGACCAGGGGAATCCGAGAGCGCGGACCTCTTGACGCGACAGACGGCCGCTTGTGACCGCAGAGACGTAGGCGGCCTCGTGGACTTGGAGGAGGTCGCTGTCGCTAGCTGCCGGAGGGTCTTCGACCTGCGTACGGTCGAGGACCCCGTCGGCGAGGAGTCGGTCTCGCAGGAGCCGGTACTTAGCCATCGGAAAGCGATGGCCTTGCGGTAGCGGCAGCTCGAACAGGTCCGAAGAGAACGCTCGGATCACGAGGTACCGCTCACCATCAGAACCGGCGGGTGGACGCTTCGTCCCGGAATCAGCTGCCGAGAGCGATGTCCTGGACGATCTGTGCGACGAGGTCGTGCCTCGGTTGACCGTCGAGAGTGATCGGTCGCGTCTCGCTCGTGCCGTTGCCAGTGGCGTTGATCTGGAGAGATCCGGGACCGTTCCAGATTACGGCGCGGTAGATGCCGCTCTTCTCGACCGTGGCTTCGACGTCGATGGACGGATCGTCGGGCGACGTGATGCGCACGGCTCCGTCCTTGACCTTCTTGCCTTTGGCGTTGGTCAGCTTGCCGGTCAGGACGAGGCACCATCCGTCCATGGCAGGCTGCTCGCCGTCGCGCCACAGGATGGGATTGAGTTCGAGGCCGTTGTTCTTCTCGACCGCTGACACGATTTCGGCCGGCACGAAGCCAGCGGATTCGAAGCGTACGCGAACCTGCAGGCCGTAGATGTCACGCTCGGTGTAGAGCCGGCCGAAGTTACGCGCCACGTAGGACCCGGTCTTGCGGGAGCGCGTGCGAACTTCGTTGGCAGGCGCCTGATCGTTGAAGACGCGGATGTCGACCTTCGAGAGCGCCGCGCCCGAGCTGTCGTAGATCGTGCCGAAGACGCGGGTGGTGTCGCGGTCGTTGACGGCGCCGCTGATGTCGGCTCCCTGAGACAGATCGCTCGTGACCTCTTGCGCTGAGAGCGGTGCACAGAGCGCGACGAGGGGAAACAGTACGGCGAGAAAGACGATTCGTGAGCGCAGGGTCAAGTCGTGGTGCCGCATGACGTCCTCCGAGCTTGTGGGATGTGGTTTCCGAGGTGGCGTCCTAGTGTTGGGCATGCTATCTCGTCCGCGGGCAGCGCCTGACCCCTGCGTGCGCAGATGCGGGGCGGGATGGTTCGATGAAGGTCGACTTGGGACAGATGTCACGTGAGCTCCCCGTGACTGGTTCTCCGAAAGGGACGGAGGTGACGGGTCTCAGCCCGGCGCTAGACTGTCGACCTCAACGCGGCACGCCAGCTGACGGATAGGTGTCTGGTCAGGTTGACCGGCCCAGTTAGATTGCCCAGAGACAGGGAGACTCGAACATGTCGAAACCGGATGGACAGAAGCATCGGACAGCGCTCGAAGAGGCATCACGCGAGACTCCGTCTGTGCGACCGCAGGAGCGAACGGGTGGCTGGGCGCGTCGAGACCTCGTCGGTCTTGGAGCTGCCGCGATCGGGGGTGTTGCGTTGGCCTGCCAGTCGGCTGGCGAAGGGCCTTCCGATGGCTCGGGGACGGCTTCGGACGGGGAGACTGGAAGTGCTTTCGAGCTCGAGGAGATGGCGATCGCCGACCTGGAAGAGGCGATGGCCTCAGGGCAGCTGACCTCGCAGTCGATCACGAGCTCCTATCTCGCCCGCATCGAGGCGATGGACCGTCAGGGTCCCTCGCTGCGCTCGATCATCGAGGTCAACCCTGATGCTCTGACCATTGCGCAGGAGCTCGATCAGGAGCGGGCCAACGGCACGCTGCGAGGTCCGCTTCACGGCATTCCCATCGTCCTCAAGGACAACGTCGGCACCGCGGACCAAACGACCACCACTGCAGGCGCGCTCGCGCTCGAGGGTGCCGGGGCGCCGAGTGATTCGCCCGTTGCTGCCAAGCTTCGCGAGGCGGGCGCCGTACTCCTCGCCAAAGCGAACCTCAGCGAGTGGGCCAACTTCCGGTCGAACGCTTCGTCGAGTGGGTGGAGCTCGCGAGGTGGACAATGCGCCAATCCCTACGCTCTCGATCGCAACCCGTGCGGGTCGAGCTCCGGGACCGGGGCTTCGGTCTCTGCGAACTTCGCGGCTGCCGGTATCGGAACCGAGACCAACGGGTCGATCGTCTGCCCGGGCTCGGCCAACGGTCTGGTCGGCATCAAACCCACCGTCGGGCTGGTGAGCCGAACGGGAATCATCCCGATCGCGGAAACGCAGGACACCGCGGGTCCCATGGCCCGAACTGTGGCCGACGCGGCGAGGGTCCTCGGTGCGCTGGTCGGCGTGGACGA